>NZ_CP101416.1:1200000-1500000 GCF_027942295.1 Pseudanabaena sp. Chao 1811 | reverse complement strand
GGCCTGTTCATTTTTAGGACGTTTAGCAAAGCTCAGTAACTCTTGGGCGGCGGCTTTATCTGAGGCTTCATCACCATTAAGGGCGTAACGTTCTAAACAATCTAACCGACTGCGATCGCTCGTAGTCCATTCGACTTCACCACCCGATAGCTTCGTCGTTAGCTTATTCTGAAATTCCTCAATTAATTTAGCGCGTTGGGCAGCGGCTTCCGCTTGATGTTTTAGTTCTGAGACTTGAGAAGTTGAGCGGGGTTCGTAGAGATCGCCCTTTTGTTTGAAATAAATTTTGTCACTACTTAATAGGCAATAGGAAGCGTAGGACGTAACCGCAGAAACTTCTGAAAATAGGAGATTGGCAAGATCGCTAGGGTTAGTGGGTTGATTGTCTTCGATCAAAATTTCCCAAGCAACTTCGAGGCTAGAGGGATCGAGAAAATTTTCGACTTTTTTTAAAAACGAGGGGATTTGTGTATAAGTAAAGCTAGAGCTTTCACCACTAGCCTTAATAATGTAATTAATCTCGCGGGGGTGGATCGTGTGGGTATTGCCATTTTCATCGATCGCTTGAAAGTGCTTTTTGCCTTCAGGACGATCAATCACGACAAGGCGGCGATCGCCATGCAATTTCACTTCGACTAGCGTACCTTTTTCCAAAATAGCCCCTTGTCCACCAAAGCCAAAAATTTTCTTTAGTATTCTACCTTTTTAAACTTAGTTTTCAAAAATAAAGGCGGCGCATCGCGCCGCCTTTATTTTTGAATTTATAAATACTAAGCAAATTCATACTGCATAGCATTAGCAATCGCCCCCACCGCAGAAGCGGCGATCTCTGGTTGGTAAGAAATGAGTGCATCTGATGTTGATTGTGCTGGTTGCTTGGGAGATGCCATCATCGCAGCACCCAGAACTAGCAAGGCAATACTAGATTTAAGGCTAAAAGTGCTATTCATCTTCATATCCCTCCAACAACGTTGTCCCAACGCCAATAATGACTAAATTTACGTCTTTTTGTTTCCTGTGCCTTAATACGAGCTGTGTCTAAAAATTACTGGGTAATTTTGTCAAAGCATCAATACTCTACTGACAATTACTCACCACAATTTAGCTGTAAATATTCTCGCAATCACAAAAAAATTGCTTTTGTAATACTGATAATAATCGCTAAATTTAAATAAGGATGTAATTTAAGTATCAAATTTGAGTGATCTTTATCACTGATCTTGTAAGCATGATTACAAATAGATAATCGAACTGACAAAAACAAAGATAATCTCAAAATTAGATATATCTTAATTTATCGATTCTAGGACAGTCTGCCCAGACCTTACTGGATGACATTTGATACCTAACGTCAGTTCGGGTTAAGCTGACAAATTTTCAAAGTACAAAAGTAAAAGCATTGCTACACAATGCTTTTACTTTTGTACTTTGAGATAGGGTTTGCGTAGCAAACCCTATCTCAAAGTACGTTTCAAATTGTCCCGAAAAAATATAGCCACGTCGTGCTTTGCACGACATGGCTATATCGAAATAACATTAAAGTTTAGTTTTGTGGAAAAAGGCGTTTAATGTATCGATTAATTTGGGCTTGAGCATATGCCTTAGCCTGTGCCGAATTTGCGGCATTGATGGTGGTCAAATCAGAACCCGTCTGCTCTGGACTAATTGACTCATCACTTGACACTTGCCCAGAAGTATCTTCAGAAATTACTGTGGATTCCACAGACTGCTCAGTAATAGGCTCATTGGGAATTTCCACCTGAGTTTCGGTGACTGTACGCTCGACCGAGTTGGCAATTACACTCTCAGGTGTAGCGGTGACACTGGTATGCACATAGGTTTCTGTAGTCGATCGCTCAATAATATTGTCACTATTAAGACTGTCAGATTGATCCAGAGACACAGGCGACTGGGCAAAATTCGCTGACACAAATTTGTTTTTTAAAGGCTGAGCAGCAGAGTAGGTATGGGTAAACGAATAATTTGTGGGCGAAGGAATTTTATTTGTTTCTAAACTTGTTTCTAAATCTTGGGCGATCGCAGGACTTACCTCTTTCTCCACGGCAGTTTGATCTAACCCACTAATTAACGAACAGGGAGGTACGATTGCCCCCTTAGCAATTACCGCCCGCACAATGGAACTAGAAGCACCAATACAAGCACCTTCACCAATTCTGCTAGTGCCATATACTAAAACCCCTGCTCCCAGATTTGCACCAGCAGCAATTTCTAATAGTCCTCCTTGAGCGTGCAGCACGGCTCCCATACCGATACATACACCTGCACCAATCGTAATCTTGCCATCCTGATCTGCTTGGATTAATACTCCAGATGCGATCGCTGCTGTCTCATCGATCACTACATCCCCACAAACATAGGAGCGAAAATCTCCGATGGGTTCTAAAGGTGGTAGGTAGTTCGATTGCATGATTTTTAAATTCTCTAAATTCATCAAGGACTTCGCTAAGTTCTTGACAACAATTACTCGCTAATTACTTTTCTAAATAGAGAACCTCGCTTTGCGAGGTTCTCTAAAAACGTTACTTTGCAGGACGTTGAATGATGCCTTCAAATACACGACGCTTAGCTTTAGGATCAATGCCTAGCAAGCGCACATACTCATCACCATGCTCATCAAGGCAAGCCTCTAAAGCACGAATTACTTCTGACTCATTAGAAGCAGTGATCGGTGAACAGCTAAACCAAGAACTAGTGCGGAAATGGCGCTCATCGGCATGTTCAGTGCCAATACGGTATCCCTGAGACAAAAGTTGACGAATGCGTGACAACATATCTCCACTAATTCTGCCAGCACCACCACCATAGGAGCTGTTACTAGAGTTGCTGACCTTTACCGCAGTGCGGGTTGGAGCGACGGGCTGACCACCGGGACGATGTACTAGCAGTTCGACAACACGGCGCTTTGCCTTGGTGTCTACACCAACAAGACGCACATATTCGTCACTATATTCGGCGATGTAATTTTCTAAAGCAGCGATCGCAGCGGCTGGACTATTAGCGGTAATCGCAGGAAGAGTCTGCCAAGAAGTAGTACGGAAATGGCGCTCATCCGCATGTTCTACACTAATGCGATGACCTTGAGCCAAAAGTTGACCGACAGTAGATGCAACATCTCCAGTTGTAACGCCATTACCATTAGCGCGAGAAGTAGTGAAACTTGCCGTTGCACCATTGCTATTCGATTGACCAATACTTACAGCTTGGCTATCAGCACGTTGAATGATAGTTTCGACTACGCGACGCTTAGCTTTAGGATCAACACCAACTAAACGTACATATTCGCCTTCATGTTCAGCAAGAATGCTATTTAAGGCAGCAATTACACTGGATTCATTGGAGGCATCGATCGCAGGACCAGTTTGCCATGCAGCGGAACGGAAGCGACGAGCATCGGCATATTCTGTACTAATGCGATAGCCCTGAGCCAAAAGTTGACGAACTTGACCCGCAATATCAGCACTGTTAGCACTAGCCGCAAAACCGTTGGTCGCTTTAGGCGCACTACCATTGCTGGTACTAGGTGCAGCATTGCTGATTACTGCTGCTTTATCACTGGGACGTTGAATAATAGTTTCGGAAACACGACGCTTTGCCTTGGGGTCAACCGCAACCAAGCGAACATATTCACCTTCATTTTCTACTAAAGCAGCTTGTACAGCAGCAATTACTGTTGAAGCTTCAGATGTATGTGGAATAGCATGAGATTGCCAAGAGCCACTGCGGAAGCGACGTACATCTGCGTACTCCACTGCCACATGATAGCCCTGACCTAAAAGTTGTCGTATTTGCTGCGCTAAATCCCCAGCCATAGATCCATTCCTCTCTGCGTTTATATCGGTAAGATTGTGATTAATTTGATTAGAAATTTGATTAGAGTTTGGCTTATTAATTTGCGTATTAAGCTGTTTATTAAAACCTGACGCAGAATTTCTGCTTGGTTGTGGTGATTTCTCTTGCTGCTGGCGAATCGGTGTAATGCAGGCAATATCAGCAGCACAGCGATACCCCTGTCTCAAGGAATCGTTGATACCGACAACATGACTCGCAAAGTTTTGGTCTGATTCCCGCACATTTGGTAGCAGATCGGCTTGTTGCTGCGTTGTAATCACTGCACCAGAAGGAACATATTTACCAGCAGGAATTTCTACATCTTGGACAAGAGCATGTAAGGAAATAATGCAGCCGTCACCGACTCTGGCATTAAACACTGTGGAACGGAACCCAATAAAGCAATTGTTGCCAACATAGGCTGGTCCATGAATCAGAGCCATGTGCGTGATGGAGGTACTATCGCCGATCCAGACGGAATATTCTTTCCCGTCATCGCCAACCACGCGACCTTTTTCCAAACCATGAATGACAACACCATCCTGAACGTTTGTACTATTACCAATATGAAAAGGATTGCCCTCATCTGCACGGATTGACGTACCTGGGGCAATCAAAACATTTGCGCCGATGTGAACGTCGCCAATTAGATTGGAAAAAGAATGAACGTAGGCGGATGGATCAATTTTGGGTTCTGCCAAATTCCTAGACCAAGGTGTAGGGGGGGCAGCAAAGCTACGAACTACCATAGTGAATCTGTACTTTTAAGGCTTACTAATATCTTGAATATCAAAGTCAAGATGATTAGTGGCTCAAAAGCACACCTCCAAATAACAACTTAAGCTACAACGTCGGAGAACTTTTTACTTATCTAGCGCTAATCGTTGAATATCTCTATTGCATTCTTTCATTGTACTTTTTGCTGTAGAGAGTGCGATCGCTGAGGCTAACGGTATCAATGATGGCGACAACAGCCGCATCAATCGGACGATTTTCACTGCCTTGTACCTGCCTTGCGCCACTCCCACGAGTAAATAGCACCCATTCATCTACGCCAGCACCGACAGTATCTGTTGCCACTTCGTAATCTGAAAGTAACTGTCCTTGGAGATCGACAAGCTGCAAGAGCAGAAACTTGCTTCCAGATAGATTAGGCTCTTTGTAGGTACTGACGACCGTACCGCAAACTCTAGCAATTTGCATATTGTTATAAGTACGTTTACAGAATGAATGAAATGAAAATGCGAGATGCCAAAATTTGAGCAGACAAACCAGCGATTTCTAGCGATCGCGCTAGTTAAGCCCCATACTATGGGCGGTTGATAGGACGAATGGAGTTTACATTGTCACGGAACTGCTCGACTTCTTCGGTGTAGCGAATTGGTAGAACGTATTCGAGGTTTTCGTGAGGACGCGCAATGATGTGTGTGGAAAGAACTTGTCCGCCGTTGACGCGCTTTACGGAATCAGTACCTGCGGCTACTGAAGCTTGGACTTCGGAGACATCGCCACGAACGATAACGGTCACACGACCACTACCGATCTTTTCGTAACCAACTAAGGTAACGCGAGCAGCTTTAACCATAGCATCAGCTGCTTCTACAACGGCAGGGAAACCAAGGGTTTCAATCATTCCTACTGCGATCGCCATAATTCATGTTCTCCTAAGAAATAAATAATGAAATTAATGAAAATTTAGTCTTTCGATACTGTTTTTTGAGGGTCTTTTTGAGACAATCAGAAAAAGCAACAAAATAAAACAAGTCTAAAAAGCAAATTGCTCTACTTCTCGCGTATAACGAATTGGTAGGACATACTCTAAGTTTTCGTGTGGTCGAGCAATGGTATGAGTCGAAACTACTTCGCCCCCATTCACTCGGTTTGCACCTTCAACTCCAGCAGCGATGGATGCTTTCACCTCAGAGATATCACCTCTGATAATGACTGTAACCCGCCCACTACCGATTTTTTCGTAACCCACAAGGGTAACGCGAGCAGCTTTGACCATGGCATCCGCCGCTTCTACAATTGCGGGGAAGCCTCTAGTCTCGATCATTCCAATAGCGATCGGCATAATTTAAGCCAGTGTCCTTACGACTCTCTAAAAAACTGAAGTTCTCGCGGTTTATCTATCAATCATATGTAGATGCACGAGCGCAACTATTGATCTTAGCTACGATCGGTTCGCTTAAAACATCAAATTTCAAATTTTTAATACAAAATAAAAATGAGATGACGTTCGGCGCACTTTTGTAGCTGACTTAATGCAGCTAGCTTCTCGCAGCTAAATTACAGATATTTTCTGACTTGTTAGTAGTAATTACCTATCTATAAAATTTATAAAAGAATCTATAAATATTATGTATAAGTATTTATTACTACAGACATAGCCATTCTAAATCTGAATAATCAAAGAAAATGAATATGATAAATATATTCAACTCTATCTTTATATCTACGATAACTAGTGGCGGTACATTTGACAATATAAGCCGTCATGATAAATCTAAATAGTGCATATAAAGGTGGCTTATTTAGATGATTTGAAGGAATTGCTTGTTTGCAAATAAGTTTAGTTTGGTAATTGGGGATCGCTGATCGGTTAAAGGCAAATATTAGGCAAATATTCAAGGCTAAGCTATGAACTTGTTTTTTTCGCAAATCTAGCGCTCGCCTATGGAAATAGTTTCTACTTCAGCAATCTCTAAGTTTGGTAATTGGACTAATTCCCTCTCTTGTTCTTGGAGAGCAATCATCGGAATATTTACAGGCACTGGGGTTTCAATCCAATATTCGGAAGTTGGTAATGTTTCTTCGAGATCATCAAGGGGACGAGGAATAATCATCAGGGTATGGAATTCTCCGATGCGCTCAGCTTCATACATACCTGCTTCGATCGCGATCGCCACATCTGCGACATTGCCCCGAATAATTGCAGTACATAAACCTGCCCCAATGGTTTCATAGCCAGCGAGATGTACATCTGCTGATTTCAGCATCATATCGGCAGCCCCCACCATTGCAGGAAATCCACGGGTTTCAAGTAGCCCGATCGCTTGGTTACTAAGACGACTATAGCGTCCATCGGTTAACTGACTCAGACGACTACTAATTGGTAAAATTGCCTCCAAATTTGGGTAGGGGCGCGGAATCACAATCGTAGAAACTAATTGTCCAAACTCCTTAGCAGTTTCGGCTCCAGCTTCTACTGCCATCCTGACATCAGTAATTTGACCTCGGATAATCGCTGTACAAAATCCATTCCCGACTTTTTCATAACCGACTAGCCGTACAGTCGCAGATTTGAGCATCATGTCAGCCGTACCAACAATTGCAGGAAAACTAATAGTTGAGACCATTCCCAAAGCACTTCCTGAGAGATCAATTCTTTGAGATGCACTACTAGACATTAGAAAACACGGTGAATAAAAAAGTTTTTGATTTTTCAATTTGGCGTAGGCAAATTGAAAATCGCTGTATAGTGTGTATCTTAACTGATATGGCAAACGCCAGTGAAGTAAGATTGTAATGAGTATATATATTACCTATACAATTTTTCAGGTAAAAATAGTTTACAGTTTACTAAACAGGACAACTAAAAGTAGATATGTAACTTTGTGGGCAATTAAAGCGATTAATTAATAAGTAATTGAATTATCTGCATGTTTCACATGTTTCAATAATATAGGGGGTAGATTGACTGACTTCCCAAAAGCCTCGAACAAAACTATACATTGATAAATTACATTGATATTTAGTATTGCGCTCCAAATGTCCAAGATGTCCTGATGATAGCAAAATGCAACTGCTTGAAGCCATCCCAAAGAAAGAGTACATCTTAGTTGTAGATGATACACCTCCTAATCTACAACTGCTGTTAACCATGCTAGCCCGTAAAGGTTATGACGCGCATGGTGTACCCGATGGAGCAGCAGCATTATCCAATGCCAAGGAACAATTGCCTGATTTGGTTCTTTTAGATATTAATATGCCAAATATCAATGGGTTTCAGGTCTGTCAAGAGCTAAAGTCTAGCGATCGCACCCGTGATGTTCCTGTGATTTTCATTAGCGCTCGTGATGAGGTTTTAGATAAGGTACAAGCTTTTGCCGTTGGTGGTGTGGACTATATTACTAAGCCTTTTCAAATTGCCGAAGTGCTAGCAAGGGTTGAGAATCAACTCACATTGCGAAGGCTGCAAAGACAGCTACAAGAGCAAAATGAACGCCTAAAGCAAGAAATCAATAGTCGAATTATTGCGGAAACACTTCTGCAAGAAGCCAATGCGAAATTAGAAAGACTAGTTAACTTAGATGGTCTAACACAGCTCGCCAATCGTAGATGTTTTGATGAATATCTCGAACAGGAATGGCAAAGATTGGCGCGGGAAAGGCAACCTTTGTCTTTGATCATGTGTGATATTGATTTCTTTAAAAACTACAACGATACCTATGGGCATATTGCGGGGGATGATTGCTTACGCAAAGTTTCGCACTTGATCAAACAATCGGTACGTCGTCCTGCGGATTTGGCAGCACGTTATGGAGGGGAAGAATTTGTATTAGTATTGCCGAATACAGACATCGAAGGATCAATGCTAGTTGCAGAGGCAATTCGGAACAAGTTATTAGAGTTAAAGCTGCCCCATGAGGATTCTGCTGTTAGTGAGTTTGTGACTTTGAGTATGGGGGTAACGGCTTTAATTCCAAAGATTGATTCGCAACCATCAATTTTGCTAACCTCGGCAGACTATGCGTTGTATCGCGCTAAAGAGCTAGGTAGAAATCAAACCTATCAGATCGGATAAGATTTTTTGATTGCTTACTCCCAATCGTCTGGTTCTGGGGTTAGATTTCGCCTTAATAAATTATCAATTTCTTGCCAATTAATCTCTGCTGCTTCTGCATCTTGGACTAGTTCACCTTGATGTAAGCAAATTAGCCGATCGCACCACGGTTGGACTAGATCGAGTTGATGATTGATCATTACTACGGTCATGGGCTGGGGCAAACGAGTTGACTCTGTCAAGATATCTAATAACAAGTGGGATAAACCCCGATCTAAAGCTGAAGTTGGTTCATCTAGCAAAAGTACCTCTGGTTCCATAATGAAAGCTCTGGCGATCGCAATCCATTGTCTTTGACCGAGGGATAGCTCTAGCTCTGAGCGATTGAGTAACTTGCGATCAATCTGCAATTTCTCACCCCATTTCTGGACACGCGATTCAATTTCGCTAGTTGGAAAGTTTTGTAAGCGCAAAGGATAGCTAAGGGCTTCTGTAACTGACATTCCTAATAGGCTTGGTTCCTGTGGTATGAGCATTACTCGTCGCCGCAGAGTTTGAATGGGGATATCTTGAATATTTTTGCCATTGAGAGTGATTGTGCCGACGGAGGGATCGACTAAACGATTGAGCATCCTCAAGAATGTGGTTTTGCCCGATCCTGTTGCGCCAATTAGCGCAGTTTTGCTACCTTGGGCGATCGCTACCGAAATATTTGTCAAAAGTGTGCGAAATTTAGTTTGATAACTCACCTGATCGGTGGAAATCAACCCACTGTTGGTGAGTACCTCGGATGTTGCTGAAACCTTTTGCATAATGTAACTGTCTTTGCGATTAGCGATCGAGAAATTGGGACGCAGCCTTCAATTAATTAAACCCTTTCTCAAGCTTAATTATGGAGAACAACCACATATGTTTTTATGGAATCTTTTAAAATCTTTTTCCAAAACTTTTGGCAAAGATATTCCACAGGCTTTTTATCGGACTTTTCCACAGGGTTTTCCACAGGGTTTCTGGAGACTGACTTTTCAGCCAAAGCGAATTGCCTTTTTCTGTGCAGGGCTATGTATTTTTGCATTAGCCATGCCCCAATTAGCGCCTGTATCCGCCCAGTCTACGCAAGCTACGGTGCAGGAAATTCTGGATGGCAATCAGGTTTTTATTCAAAACCAGCAAGCCTACGTTAATGATGTCGCCAGTGCCAGCCAACAAGTTCGCACTGGCAATTCTAGAACTGCGCTTTTATTTAATACAGGAGCCGTGGCAAGACTATCGGCAAATTCAGTATTGAGAATTGGGCAATGCGCCCAACTGAGCCGTGGCACGATTTTAGTTAATGGAGCAATCAATGCTTGCTCTTCAGGAATTACGACAGGGGTGAGGGGAACGACTTACTTATTGGAAGTAGATGAGTCAGGCAATCAACAGGTCAAGGTTTTAGAAGGCGAAGTAGTCGTAAAGCGTAATCCAAAGCCTTTATTTGATGATAGTGATAAGCCTAATACCAAACCAACGGATAAGCCTACGACGACAACATCGCCCACATCCAATCAGGTGCAGAAACCTAATGTTAGTGTTCCAAATACAGTTAAGAACTCTCCGACACCTAAGCCCCAAGCTACTCCTTCTCCAGTTCCCAACAGTTCAGGGAATAAACCTGTTGACTCCAAGTCTCAACCTGCTCAAGCAAGCGATGAAGTAGTTTTGAAGTCGGGTGAGAAGATTGAGGTGGCTCAAACTGGTGATTTGGGCATCATCCAAAAGCTCACTGAAAATGAGTTTGTCAATCTATTGCAAGGGAATTTATTCCAAGGTTTCACAAATCAAATCCCCGGAATCAATAAAGTTAGAGATGTCTTTAATGGTCTCTTCCCCAATGTGAATTTCCCAATCTCAATTCCCGGAATTCCTACACCTAGTATTCCTATTCCTAGTTTACCTAGCTTCCCATTCTAATTTATTCAAAAAGAGAGGTGTGGCAAATAGTGCCACACCTCTCTTTTTGGTATATATTTTATTTTTGGTGTGGAAAAGCTATTATAAAGCCAAGATTTTGCCGCTATTTTCGGTAGCTAGGGCATGAGTACAGAAATTTGTTTTGACGGGTATTTAAAGTCGCTTGTTAGCAAATACGAGCGATCGCAGGATTGTTATACTCAAACCGATGCAACCGATCTGTTTGATTTTGGCTTGATGGTGCAGACCTTAGAGGAGAAAAACGAGCGTCAAGAATCGCAAAATTTTGAACCAGAAAAGCCCAAGATTGAGACGTTTCCTGTACTTGACGGCATCCGTAAGTACGCTTCTGAAAAAGTATTGTTGGTCGGTAAACCGGGATCTGGTAAGTCAACGGCTCTCCAAAAAATGCTTGTGGATGAGGCGCAAAAAGTAATAGATGGTGAAGCATCGTTAATTCCTGTCTTGATTGAGTTGCGATCTTGGCGCACTTCTTACTTAGCTTTGATTAAGGATTTTTTTAGAGCGCATAAACTCAGGTTAGATGAGGAAACAATTGATGCTCTTTTGTTTGAGGGCAAATTACTGTTATTGGTTGATGGGGTGAATGAGTTACCTGCTGATGATCATGCAAGGCAGGACATCTTAACTTTGCGAGAAACAAATCCTGATACTCCCATGATTTTTACAACAAGGATGTTGGGGGTGGGCGGAGATCTGGGAATTGAGAAGAAACTGGAAATGCTGCCATTGAATGATTCGCAAATGCGTCAGTTTGTCCATATGCGTTTGCCAGAGCAAGGCAATCAAATGTTGCAGCAATTAGGCAATCGCCTCCGCCAGTTTGGAGATACGCCTTTACTCCTATCGATGCTATGCGATGTTTTTAAAATAAATGGCAGAGTTCCCGCCAACTTAGGATCGGCTTTTAGGGATTTTGCAAATCTCTATGATGGCAAGCTCAAGGAACATATCCCAGTTTCAGAACAATCGCGATCATGGTGGTCTAAGTTATTACCGCAATTAGCTTTTGCGATGATGCCTCAAGATCGTCCTGACGGTTTACGCTTGAGTATGCCTCGATCTGAATCTGTGGATATTTTAACTCAGTTTTTAGAGCGAGAGAAGTTTGATAAACCAAGGGACTATGCTCAGCAATGGCTTAAAGATTTATTAAAGCATCATCTTATTCAAGTAAAACTTGTAGGTACTAATGAAGAAATCGAGTTTCGACATCAATTAATTCAGGAATATTATGCGGCTGAGTATCTATTGCCATTACTCCCTAATCTTAGTGATCTCAAGCTTCAACATAGCTATCTTAACTATTTAGACTGGACAGAATCTCTAGCTTTGATGTTGGAGTTGGTGGAGAGTGAGGAGCAGGCGGTGCGGGTGGTAAGGCTGGCGCTAGAGGTGGATTTGCGGTTGGGGGCGAGGTTGGCTGGGGCGGTGAAGTATGGGTTTCAGGAGAAGACGGTTGGGTTGTTGATGAAGGAAATAGATGAACGTAAAATTCCTCAAGTGTCGGCGATCGACATTTTAGGAACAACTATGTCTGAGATTGTATTTGAGCCACTCGCTCAAATACTGCAAGATTCAAATAATTCTGTGAGTCAGAAAGCAGCAAAGATGTTAGGCATGATTGGTAATGATAAAGTAGTTGAACATCTTATGGAATATTTAATAGCTTCGAGATATTACAGGATGCAAGCAACAGATGCATTAGTTAGAATTAATAGTAATAAGGTGGTTGAGATACTTGCACCATATCTACAACAAGAAGCGTCAGTAAGTAGTGAAGTAAGTAGCCATGTAATATTAATATTAAGCAAAATTGGTAGTGATAAAGCTGTTGAATCTCTTAGTAAAGTATTCAATGATTTTAATAATTTGAATCGTTGGAATGCAGCATGGGCATTAGCTAAGATTGGCAGTGACAAAGCCATTGAGACGCTAATTCAAGCTCTCAAAGATTCAGATGATTTTGTTCGTTGGAAAGTAGCAGAGATATTGGGCAACATTAGCGATAGTAAAGCCATTGAGACGCTAATTCAAGCTCTTAAAGATTCAGATGATTTTGTTCGTTGGAAAGTAGCAGAGATATTGGGCAACATTGGCGGTAGTCAAGCAGTTGATGCTCTGATTCAATCCCTCAAAGATTCAAATGATTTTGTCCTTAGAAAAGTAACAGAGTCATTAGGTAGAATTGGTAATGACAGAGCAGTTGAACCTCTAATTGAGATTCTCAAAGACTCAAATAATTATGTACGTTGGTATGTAGTAGATGCATTAGGCGAAATAGGAAGTGATAAAGCAATTCAATCATTAGTTCATATCCTTAATGAGTCCCATGATTATGTACGTAGGAACATAGTGGATGCCTTAGAAATAATCAGGAACAATAATGTAGTTGATCCACTAGTTCAGCGTCTTGATGCTTTTGATGATTTTGCACAAAATAACAACACAGTATTTGTGCAAAACAATATAATAGAGATGGAAGAGATACTAGACATGGTAGAGAGGGGTAGTGCGTTTGAATCTGCTATAGACTCTCTCGACAGTTCTAATAAATTTTTATACGGGAAATTAGCAAAAGCATTAGGTGAGATTGGTAATAAAAAGGCAGTTGAACCGCTCATTCGATTGCTCAAGAATTCTGATGATTATTTGCGGAGGAACGTAGTAGAAGCATTAGGTAAGATTGGGAGCGACAAAGCTGTTGATGCACTCATTCAATTGCTCAATGATTGAGACTGTCAAGTAAAATGTGTAAAGTCTAGAAGCTAGACGTGGAGACGATCCTCGAAGAGGATGGCAAAGCGATTAAGAGCAGGTTTCCAATCACGAATCGGCATCGTCCACTTCTTCGAGATATTCCGCATTGCTAAATAAACGAGCTTGAAAGCAGCATCATCAGAGGGAAAAATCTGTTGGGATTTAATCACCTTCCGCAAACTACTGTTCATCGACTCAATCGCATTGGTGGTATAAATCGCCCTGCGAATCTCGGTCGGGAAAGCAAAGAAGGGGATAATGTTTGCCCAATGACTGCGCCAAGACTTGGAGATTGATGGATATTGCTTGTCCCACTTTTCAGCAAAGAGTTCGAGATTAAACTCAGCCTCCGATTCCGTCGCCGCGCTATAAATAGCCTTGAGGTCAGCACAAACTTGCTTGCGTTGTTGCCAAGGTACAAAAGCGACCGAGTTTCTGACCATGTGGACAATGCATAACTGCACCTGAGTTTTAGGAAATACCGTCTCAATCGCATTAGGGAAACCAGTCAAGCCATCGACACAGGCAATCAAAATATCTTTGACCCCACGGTTGTGAATTTCGGTGAGTACTGACAACCAGAATTTCGCACCTTCATTCGGAGAAATCCACATACCCAGTAATGGCTCTTTTGAGCCAGAACCAAGAGATCGTCAAAGGCGTACTTAGCCCTTCCAGTAAAATTAGTTGTCCACGTTTGCCATGGGGATAAAGTTGTTTGACGGTACGTCCATCTTGAAGTTTACGATTGTTGCGGACACCGACAACGATGCGCCAAGACTTGGCGCGGACAGCATTGAAAAACTTCACCGTACTAAACTCAGTATCAGCAAGGACAATCACAGTCTTGCCTTGGGTTAGTTGCTTGGGTACTGTCCCCAATAACTTACAAGCTAAGTCAGAGGGACTGGAGTATCCTTTGCCGCGCCATACTCTAAAACTCCATGGTACGCGCCACTCTCCATAGACCAGATACAGTACAACCAGATGTAGTCCTCGCTTTCCGTTGAGGATTCTCACCCATGGGTCTGGTTCGTTTGGGGTGGGATTGCTCAAATGTAAAAACTTGCCGCTTTTTTCTAAGGTGGTCAGGTCTATCAGTATCTTTAATGGCACTCTCTTCGATGGGCGATGCTTGGCGATTTGCCCCAAAATTGACAGCCTTGTTGCTCGAATTAGTCCTCTTGTTGACCAGTTATAGTGATTGAGAAATCGGCTTAATGCACTCGCTGATTTTACCTGTGTATGTTCTGGATAGGGATGCCCTTGCGCTTCCAGAAATAGCCCTAATATTGCATTCAGACTTGCTTTTTGATACACACTTGGCATCAGACAAATTAGGCTATACACTAAACCTTGGGCGTGCTTAACGATGCTTTCCATAATCGTTATTTAATTTACTACTACGCCCTTTTTTTCACATCTTTACTCTCTTTGCAACCCCTTTCCAGAATGGTGCAAGTTCTCAGAAAACAAACCAACCCTTAAAGATCGTCTAGTTGCTGCATTTAAAGCAGGTGCATTTGAAGCCATCAAAAAAATTGCCAAAAATGACTTTGTTGAAGTCTTCCTTACCGCCTTCAAAGCAGGACTCGAAGCCAAACCTAAAAAGTGAAATTACTGTTCCACATATCAGCAACATCACAGAGCAAAACTGATGACAGTTTAGAGAGCAAAACCACATGAAAATAGCGACTATCTCACGCCATGTCACCCGCAACCCTGAAATCCTCTCAGGCGAACCAATTATCGATGGAACCAGAACACCAGTTAGAGCGATCGTCGAAAACTGGCGCTTAGGAGTTAGACCAGAAGAGAGACTGTCAAGTAAAATGTGTAAAGTCTAGAAGCTAGATATGGAGACGATCCTCAAAGAGGATGGCAAAGCGATTAAGTGCAGGCTTCCAATCGCGAATCGGCATCGTCCACTTCTTCGAGATATTCCGCATGGCAAGATAAACCAGATTGAAAGCCGCTTCATCGGTCGGAAAAAGCTGTTGAGATTTAATCACCTTCCGCAAGCTACTATTCATCGATTCAAGTGCCTTGGTGGTATAAATCGCCCTACGAATCTCAGGGGGGAAAGTAAAGAAGGGGATAATGTTCGCCCAATGACTAAGCCAAGACTTGGAGATTGATGGATATTGCTTGTCCCACTTTTCAGCAAACAACGCAAGGTTAAACTCCGCCTCCGACTCTGTTGCAGAGCTATAAATAGCCTTTGGGACTGGATATCCCTGACACTCATCCCTCTGGCATATAGGGCAATAATCTTCTCGTCTAGTCCTGACAAGCGGCTTTGTCCTTTCTTCACCAGATGTGGTTCAAACTCACCACTGCGATCTCGCGGTACTGCAATTTCTGCTACGCCAAAGTCCCCTTGGACTTTTTTCTGACTATAACCGTTGCGACTGTTAGTTTGTCCTTCTGGTCTTGGTTCATGTTTTCCGTAGCCCAGATGCATGGATAGTTCTGCTTCCAATGCTCGTTCCACTAATGCGGTCGTCAGTTGCTTCAGGATTCCTCCTTCTCCGAATAGGTCAGGTGGTGTTTTACATTCTTGCAGCAATTCGTCGAGCAATTCTTTGCGTATATTCATCAGTTTTAGTGTTGGTAATTGTGTGTCTAGATCATCTCTCTGTATATATCCCAGACTTTACACACTTCACTTTACACTCTCTGTGATTTAGGTAATTAATTGCTCTTGATTTTCATGTTTGCCTCTCTTAGCCTTTTTTAGAGATGCCCTTAAGTTTACTTATGTTTGACTACTTACAATTTCTGTCTCAGCACCTCAAAACTGTCACTGAGATCAGCGATCGCGATCGCTTCCTGTTCACCAGAATCTAGCCATTTGATTTGGACTTGTCCTGCTTCGATTTCGCTATCACCGATGACAACGGCAGCTTTAGCATTGGCATTACTAGCCCGTTTGAATTGTTTATCAAATTTCGCACCACTGACATCAAGTTCCACTGTAAATCCTGCCTTACGGAGAGTTTGAGCAATGGATAGAGACTTCGCTTCCGCCTGTTCGCCTCGCGAAATGACATAGAAATCGATCGCCGCTTGTTTGCGTTCCGCAACCTGTTGCATGAGGATGACCAAACGCTCTAAGCCGATCGCCCAACCCACCGCAGGCACATCCGCACCACCGAGTTCCGCAATTAAGCGATCGTAGCGTCCGCCACCACAAACTGCCGACTGTGCGCCCAGTTGATTGGACTGGATTTCAAAGGCTGTACGGGTGTAGTAGTCTAAGCCCCGCACTAAGCGAGGATTAATGCGATAGGCGATATTCAAATCTGTTAAGAGATTTTGGACTTTCTCAAAATGCTGTTGCGATTCAGGGCTTAAATAATCGAGAATGCTCGGTGCATCTTGGGAAATTTCTTGAGTGCGCTTATCTTTGCTATCGAGAATTCGTAAAGGATTGCGCGTGAGGCGATCGCGAGAATCGGAATCAATTTCTTCTACAAAAGGCGTGAAATAGTCCACCAATGCCTGACGATAGGCAACCCGATCTTCCGCACTGCCCACCGAGTTGAGATCAACCACGAGATCGGTTAAACCCACAGCTTGCAAAAAATCACTAGCGATCGCAATTACTTCGGCATCAGCACGGGGATCGGCGCTACCTAATACTTCTACCCCTAACTGGTGAAATTGGCGCTGGCGACCTGCTTGGGGGCGTTCATAACGAAACATCGCGCCCATATACCAAAGACGCTGCACACCGCCTTGAGCAAATAATTTATTTTCGATATAGGATCTTGCTACTCCCGCCGTTCCCTCTGGACGCAAAGTCAAAGAGCGATCGCCGCGATCGATAAAGGTATACATCTCTTTGCCGACAATATCTGTAGCTTCACCGATACCCCGCGCAAATAGCTCCGTAGCTTCAAAAATGGGCGTGCGAATCTCGTTATAGGCGGCTTGATTCAGAATTTGACGTGCAGTTGTCTCTAACTGCTGCCAGTAATAAATTTCGGGGGCGAGGATATCGCGAGTGCCGCGTGTGACCTGAAGTGAAGACATGGATACTAACGTGTGATTTACAGCAAACTGTGATGTTATTCCAGAATACAGAGTTTTTGGTCATCAAAATCCCAATTTTCGAGAAAGGCTTACAAAGCAATCCTTTCTCAGAAATATAAGTAGCTGGGCGCAATTAAATATAACGTGAGTTCGATAACGCCATTTGCGCGGTGCTTCGCACCGCGCAAATGGCGGAAAATGGTAAAAATCGCCTAGCGATTTTTACCATTTTCCGCCTTCGCCAAACTGACGTTAAAAATAGAACTAAAAGCTGTGGCGCACGCGCAGCGTGCGCCACAGCTTTTAGTTCTATTTTTTAATTATGTCTAGCTACTTAGAAACGACGATTCTTATTTTTTTGGGTTTCGCAAGAATACGATCGCACTGCACATTCAGTCGGTAACAAATCTAGGTAAAATCTGCATAGTGCCAGTTAATCTCAGCTAGTTAATCTAAAGACTCCTTATGCCACAAGATAACGCGAACGACCAGCAATCAAGCCAAGCGGCTAATGAAGCAGTATTTAATGAGGTACTAAAAAGTGTAGACATCGATCCTGCTTTGCTTGCTGAACTCGGTGAAGTGACTAATGATCCTGAACAGGCGATCGATACGGCGATCCGTCAATGGTTGCAACGCCGCGCCATCAAGGAGGCTGATCGCTCTCGCCCCCTCACCATGAATCCTGTTGTGCCTCCACGCGGCGAATGGAATGACTAACTCCCACTTAAAACCAAGACTTATTAGCAAGGCTTAAATTAAGCTGATCCCAAAAATTTATGTATGAATTTTGGACACCAAACAAGCTGCTCTTGATGATTGGACTATCTCAGTTTGGATTTGTCCTCATGATGTTCATCATCATTACTATCAGTCAGCGTAAGCTAGGCAAGTCACCTATGAGCAACGACAATAGCCCTAACTCAAACCCTAATCTATCATCGGCAGCGATCGCTGCTAATCGGCTTAATGCAGTTCTTTCGCCAAAAGATAACCCAGAAGCTGAGCAAACCAGTATTAGCAGTAATAATGAACTAAATACGCCAATTTTTAGCGATCCACAAGAATCTAACCAAGATATGCCGATAGATACAAGCGATCTCCTAGAAGCTAGGTCTGGATCTGACATTTATAAAATTGCCATTTCCCCAGAATTATTCACGGAATTGCTGGAAATCTCAAATAATCCTGCGGAAACGGTCGATGAGGCAATTCGCTGGTGGTTACACCGTCGTAATTTAAACGCGCTCGAAACATCCATGGATCGCCGCGATCGCCTGAGTTCTCGGTCGTATAGCTCTAAGAGATCGCAACAAGAATTGTGGAATGACTAAGCGGTGAATGCTCTCAACTCAGGATTAATCTCACCCTTTGATACCGTCGTTGGGCAATCGCAAGCAATCACTTTATTAAAAGCTGCCATCAAACGCGATCGCATTGCCCCCGCTTATTTATTTGCAGGGGCGAGTGGGGTGGGGCGTAGTAAAACTGCATCAGCTTTTGCCGAAATTTTATTAGGCGATCGCAAATCGGCAAATCGACTGAGCGATCGGAACCATCCTGATTTACTGTGGGTCGAGCCGACCTATTTAGATAAGGGCAAAATGCTCACGGCGAAGGAGGCAGAGGCAGCAGGATTAAAGCGGCGTGCCTTGCCCCAGATTCGGATTGAGCAGATCAGAGAAATTAGTGAATTTGTCAGTCGCGCCCCCCTTGAGTGTCAGCGCTCAGTCGTAATTATCGAAGAAGCGCAGTCCATGGCAGAATCTGCGGCAAATAGTCTGCTCAAAACCCTTGAAGAACCCCTCTATGCCACGATTATCTTGATCGTGCCAGATGCTGGCTCGATTTTGCCGACCCTCGTTTCCCGTTGCCAACGCATTCCCTTTACTAGACTAAATCAAGCACAAATGCAGGAAGTACTCATCCGTGAAGGACATACGGATATTCCGCCCGATGTGGTTGCTCTAGCCCAAGGTTCGGCAGGACAAGCAATCGATTCTTTTGAGAGATTTAAAAGTATTCCCATCGAATTATTAAACTCAGTTCGCCAAATTCCTAAAGATGCCAAAAGTGCAATGGCGATCGCCAAACAAATCACCAAAGATTTAGAGTTGGATTTGCAGCTATGGCTAATTGATTATTTACAAAACTATTTTTGGGAACAACAAAAATCAAAATCAGTATTACAACACCTCGACAAAGCCAGAGAGTTAATTGCTCGATATGTCCAGCCTCGACTAGTCTGGGAAGTTACATTGCTCCAAATCGCAGGCAAGATATAGCATCGTCAGCGCAAAATGCCGCCTCTGCCATTAGTGCTATGATCAAAACTCAGATTTCGGTTTTAGTGAAGATCAGTCACTAAAAGTAATGGGGAAAGTTTGGTGCAAGTCCAACGCTGTCCCGCAACTGTAATTTTTAGCTATAGCAATGTAAATTTTGCGGTAGCTAAATAAGTCAGAATGCCCGCCGAATCGCAACTACACATAAATCTACATCTACGAGGTCATAGATGATGAGTTCATATTTTTGCGAATGGAAAAAAACTTCCATTCTTCCTTGTCAATTGAATTTGCAGTCATGGAGGATTGGCAATGAAGCTTAAGGATAGCGACTGGCAAGGAAATTTTGGCTATTGGCAAAAAAGCTTTATTCACAACCATCTCATGATGATTGGCTATACGGCATGGCAAGGCTTTTTAGAATATGGTCGCGGCGTTGTGGTCTGTGATATTGATCGTCAAGCGATCGCCCCTAGTAATGCAAGTTTAGAAGTAACACAATTCAAATCTCAATTCATTGCTGAGCAGGAATTAATTACCTCGATTCAAGCCTTTTCCCTCGATCAAGATTTAATCTCTGTACTTGTGCAAGCAGTAGGAAACTATGTCCCCGATCGCGAGATTGTTCTGCTGATGAAAATGGAAGAACATCTCGAAATTAATCTGTTTCAAAATCTCAAGATTTTTCCTCCTGACTGTTATGTTCAAGTCAGTCGTCGTTGGGAAGAATTTCAACCTTGCCTAGAAACCCAAACTAAATAGAACGAGAATCGCACGATTGCAATTCATTTGCACAGGCAGATGTAGAAAACCGCTATACTAAATAATCTATGAATAATGTAATTCGCTACCAAAACGCTGCCCTCCAATATTACCGAGATCTAACAGGTTCTTCCTATCTTCACTATGGCTATTGGGAACCTATTCCTTCCCCCACTGATGAGTTGACTGTTACCAAGCTCCGTGTCGCTCAAGAAGCCTATGCAACACATCTTCTATCTTTTCTCCCAACCGATATCCATACCGTCTTAGATGTTGGTTGTGGCAATGGTGATAATGCTGTAGCAATGATTGAGAAGGGTTTGCAAGTTGAGGGATTAGCCCCCGATCCACTGCAACAAGCAAATTTCCTAGAACGCACCAATGGTAAAGCGTTATTCCATGTCGATACCTTCCAAGAATTTGTACAAGCTCCTGCGAAGTATTCTTCCCAGCTTACTTATGACTTAATTCTATTTAGTGAAAGCACTCAATATATGTCACCAGAAATGATTGCCGATGGTTCGGCTGTGGTGGCAAAATCTGGCAGTTATGTACTGTTAGCAGATATGTTACGGAAAGATCCTGAATATAAGGAAGGGATGTTTTCTAACTGTCTGATTAATGCTGATCTGCATAAATCAATGGAGAATGCTGGATTTAAGTTAGTCAAGACTGATGATATTTCCGCACATATCGCACCAACTCTAGATATTTGTGTACAGAGCTTCCAAACCTTTGGGATTTCGACAATGACATACATCGGCAATCTGATCGCGATCGCAGTGCCACCAATTTATAAAGTTCTGCGCTACTTCTTCGGAAAGTCAATCAAGAAATTGATTACAGAAGGGCTTCAAGCTTCTAATTTGTTCCATAAGCATCTCTGCTATGAAATCCAGCTTTGGCAAAAAATCTAGCTAATAGAGATTGGGCGGTTTGCGCCCAATCTCTATTTAATCAGTTCTGTTAAAAAGCTATTCCGCTTTTTGAGAAACTCGTCCAGTAATTCGTAGTAATTTTCGGCAACAGCTTGCTGAACTGATGGTCTTTGTAATAGAACTTCGCGCCATGCATTAACCTTGGGAGTGCGATCGCTAAAAACAAAATTTTGATAGCGATCGAAGGCGACGAAATAGCGAAAGATCGGTGCATAGACCGCATCAATCAGCGAAAACTTTTCACCAGCAAAAAATGGGACTGCATTAAGTTGTGATTCTAGTAGTTCTAAATTTGCAATTAAATCTAAACGTTTTGCTTCAAAGGTTTCTTGATCCTTGGCGGCATAGAATCCTGCAATTTTAGCTAGTAGATTTGAACCAAACTCGATCCAAGAGCGATGTTTGGCTTTGGTTAAGGCATCTGGTGGATGTAACGAGTCTGGGGTAATTTCATCGAGATATTCACAGATTACTGCTGATTCAAATAACACTTCGCCATCGACTAAAAGCAAAGGAACCCTGCCCAGTGGTGAAATTTTGAGAAACCAATCGGGTTTGTTGGCAAGGTCGATATATTCGCGATCGCAAGGAATTTGCTTTTCAAGGACGGTAATCAGCGATCGCTGCACGTAGGGACAAAGGGTATGGCTGATTAGCTTGAGTTTAGGCAGCATGGCAATTTGTAAGGGTGGCTAACATTTGGATATAGTTGTATTTACATTAATTGCAATTGCAACTAAAATTAATTTAGCATATTTAATTGCAATTGCAACTAAATAACAGAGGAATCGCTTCGTGATTGCTCTATAAAGCCTATTTTGATAATTGCGATTGCAACGATTTTTTCGGATACTGGAAGTATGTCAACAAATTCAGCCCTAGATCCTTTACGAAATTCAGCTTGGCGATCGCTTTTGACCGTTCATACCAAGCTGTTGGATCGCATTGCCGAAAAACTTACTCAAGCCGAGCTGCCACCTTTGGAGTGGTATGACGTACTGCTCACACTTAAAGAAGCACCTGATTACTGCCTACGATTGAGTGAGCTAGCGGAAAAAGTGCTATTAAGTCGTAGTAATTTAACGCGGCTAGTCGATCGCCTCGAAAAAACCGAATTGCTTTATCGAAAATCCTGTCCCAGCGATCGGCGTGGGACTTATGCAGTCTTAACTGAAGCAGGTTTAGAGATGCAGAAAAAGATGTGGGTAGTTTATGCGGAGGGTATTTCTGAGTATTTTGCTAGTCATATCTCCGACGATGAGGCGAAAGTTTTACAGACAATATGCGATCGCTTATTAAATATAAAACCGAAGAATTGATTGACGGCGCTCCGCGCCGCCAATCAATTCTTCGGTTTTGATTAAATAGCATTACGGAGCAAAGCACCACACCGCTATTTCTTGAGTGGGAAGGGAGTATCTCCAAACCAATAAAAAACCCTACCTGAAAGGTAGGGTTAAATAATCGTTTTTACTTTGTCTTAAACACTTTGATTGGGAACAGGCAATATTTATAGATTTCCCAACAACCAAATCAGTCCATGCCCCGTTGCAGCTTCTGTAATTAGGAGAGAGACGAAACCAATCATGGCAAGTCTACCGTTTAGTAATTCCGCATAAGGTGTAAAACCAGCTTTCTCAGTATCGTCAACATACATCTTTGGTTCAATTGCGAAGTTGTTGAGTACACCGCGTTCATCGACTCTGTAGCTATTAGTCATTGTTTTTTCCTCTGTTTAAATTCTTTTTTACTTTGTTTCAAATACCTTGATTGTTACCAATCAAAACTTATAGATTCCCCAGCAACCAAATCAGCCCATGCCCCGTTGCAGCTTCTGTAATTAAGAGAGAGACGAAACCAATCATGGCAAGTCTACCGTTTAGTAATTCCGCATAAGGTGTAAAACCAGCTTTCTCGGTATCATCAACATACATCTTTGGTTCAATTGCGAAGTTGTTGAGTACACCGCGTTCATCAACTCTGTAACTGTTAGCCATTGCTTTAACCTCTGTGTTAGTTCCTTATGTAAAGAAATATAACAAAATATTTCGAGATGTTAATCTAGCTAAAGGCATGGATGATAGGCTAGCTGCACCTATATAAAGAGGTATGCACAAAGAAGGGCTTGGCATTGCCAAGCCCTTCTTTGTGTTATGTGACTAGATTTAGAAATTACCTGCTAATGCACTGACGCAGCGATCGCAAATATGCGGATGCTCGACAGACTCACCGATGTGGGTGGAGTAGTTCCAGCAACGGGGACACTTTTCGCCATCGGCTTTCGCGATCGCAATTTGTAAATTGGTAGCCTCGCCCTTAAAGTCAGCATCGGGTAAGCTATCGACCAGCTCGACCTGTGACACGATGAAGAGATAGCGCAAATCTTCTCCTAAGGATTCTAGATAAGCCTTCTGAGTTGCATCAGTGGCAACTAATAAGACCTTCGCTTCTAGGGGTGCGCCGATGAGTTTGCCAGTTCTGGCGGATTCCAAGACTTTGTTGACCTCAGAACGGACTTCGCGGAGATACTCCCATTTAGTTGCCAGTTCGGGCTTATGCCATTCAGGATGCACAATAAACCAACCCGATTGGAATACGGACTTAGTTGGCGCAGGGTAGGGTAAGTGTTGCCAGATATCCTCGGCAGTGTGAGCAAGGACTGGGGCGATCGCCTTGGCAATTGCCTCTAAGCAATACATCAACACCGTTTGGCAACTGCGGCGACGGGCAGCATTGGGCGCACTGATATAGAGACGATCTTTGGCGATATCTAAATAGAAGTTCGATAAATCAACGGTGCAGAAGTTTTGGATAGCTTGGAAGAAGCGCGAGAATTGGAACTTATCGTATGCCTCAGTGATATCCCTAGTAACTTCGGCGAGACGATGCAGAATGTAGCGATCGCTTTCGGTGAGATCGGCATAAGGCACTAGCTGTTCCGCAGGTTGAAAGTCAAAGAGATTGCTGAGCAAGAATCTGGCAGTATTACGAATCTTACGCGACACATCGGACATCTGAGCCAAAATGGTTTTGCCAACAGGAACATCACTGCTGTAGTCCACACTTGCTGCCCAAAGACGAACCACATCCGCACCATAGGGAGGTTCTTTCTTTTGATCTTTACCACCATTGATTACCACCATCGGATCAACGATATTACCAAGGGATTTACTCATTTTCTGTCCCTTCTCATCCAGCAAAAAACCATGGGTTAACACCGTCTTATAAGGTGCATAGCCATTGGTTGCCACACTAGTTAGGAGAGAAGATTGGAACCAACCACGATGTTGATCGGAGCCTTCGAGATAGATGTCCGCAGGATAGTTTAGCTCGTAGGGAACTAGATGGGAATTATGACTCTCACCACCTAAAACTCCTGCCCATGAAGAACCAGAGTCAAACCAGACATCCATTGTGTCCGTACCTTTGCGATACTTGCGACCGTTATTTTGATAGGATGCAGGGAGTAACTCTTCTACTTCCTTTTGCCACCACACATCAGAGCCATGCTCACGAATCAGTTCTTGAATGTGATTAATGGTTTCTTCCGTAAGTAAAGGTTCGTTAGTTTCTTCGTCATAGAATACGGGAATTGGTACGCCCCAAGTGCGCTGACGGGAAATACACCAGTCTGATCGCTCTTGCACCATTGAGGTAATCCGATTCTCACCGATCGCAGGAATCCAGTTAACTTCCTTGATCGATTTCAATGCTTCTTCGCGGAAACCATCAACGGAGGCAAACCACTGCTCAGTGGCGCGAACAATCACAGGCTTCTTGGTGCGCCAATCGTAGGGATATTTGTGGTTATAGGCTTCTTCTTTAATCAGAGTTCCATTAGCGGTCAAGATTTCCACAACCTTAGCATTGCCTTCCTTCAGCACACTCAAACCTGCTAATTCTGCGCCTGCATCTTCATTGAAAATACCGCGATCGTCCACCAGAGAAATCATACCTAAATGATATTTTCGACCCACAACAAAGTCATCCTGACCATGATTAGGCGCAGTATGGACTAAGCCTGTACCTGATTCGGCGGTGACGTGATCACCTAGAACGATGGGACTAGAGCGATCGGCGATCGGATGCTTAGCAATGGTTCCTTCGAGAATATCCCCCTTGAAAGTATATTTCACTTCCAAAGCTTGCTCAAAGGTGGCGGCTAGCTTCTCCACCAATTCTGTTGCCACGATGTAATATTTATCACCAGCCGCCACGATGCTGTAACTCAGATGGGGATTGGCACTAATACCCAAGTTAGCGGGAATTGTCCAAGGTGTCGTTGTCCAGATCACGGCATGGAGATTGGTGAGATCGGCGATCGCCTTTAACCTATCGCTAGATTGCGTGACAGGAAAAGCAACATAGATACTGCGAGAAACATGATTTTCGGGATATTCCAATTCCGCTTCCGCGAGGGCAGTATGGGAACTAGGCGACCAATAGACTGGCTTAAGCCCGCGATAGATATAGCCTTTGAGCGCCATTTTACTAAATACAGCAATCTGGGCGGCTTCATATTCAGGCTTCATCGTGTAATAGGCGTTTTCATAGTCACCCCAAACACCTAAACGCTTAAAAACTGCCGCCTGTTCGTCAATAGTTTGCAATGCAAATTCCTTAGCCCTTTGTCGCAACTGGAGAGGCGTTAGCTTAACCCGTTCTTCAGCTTTGATATTTTGTAAAACCTTAAGTTCAATTGGCAACCCATGACAGTCCCAACCTAAGACATAGCGAGCTTTACGTCCCCGCAACAGTTGATAGCGATTAATAATATCTTTCAACGATTTGCCCAAGGCATGACCCATGTGTAATGTGCCGTTAGCGTAGGGAGGCCCATCATGGAGCGTAAAAATATCACCCTTATTATTGCTACTTAATTCTTCATAAATGCCCTGCTCTGCCCAAAATTTTTGAATCTCTGGCTCACGAATAATTGCATTTGCCCGCATCGAAAAGTCGGTTTGGGGCAAGTTCACGGTGTCCTTATATTCAGGATTACCTGCCAGATTCTCAGAGTTGGCTTTAGGAGCAGATGTCATTGTTCTAAACTACGTTAAAATTTGCTAAGGTTTACCCCCCATTATGACGCAATATTAAGCAAACAGATATTACAGATATTATTTTGTGGGTCATGTTTGCAATTGCTTTATTGTATTTGAAGCAAAATTTTAGAAGAGAATTGATATGAAATATCGGCTAAATCTAAGGACGAGATAGCTACTTTTTGTCGTGTATCCCTAAACAGGCTAGGATACAAATACATCAAGTAATTAGGAATTAACAATGGTAGAACGTCCTATCAAAAAAGCAGATCGTCAACCTAAACCAGAAGGTAGCGAAAATACTAGTGCAAGACGGTCTGATGACTCCGACAAAAAGCGTTCTAGCCGTGATGGGGGTAAAGGCAAGAGAGATAAAAAAGGCGGTAGGGATGAAGAAGTTAAAGCACCCGTAAATCTCGCTTTAGTAAGGGGACCAAAGCCAACCAAGCCACAACCAGTTGTCGAGGAAGTAGTTGCTGAAGAATCCGTAGTCTCTGAAGAAAGCACAACTGAAGAAACTACCGAAGCTTAATTTTGTGAGCAAATAAAAAAGCTGCCCCTAGGGGCAGCTTTTTTATTTGGTGCGTGTTAGTAATCCTTGGCTGGGACTAAAAACCAAGGTTAGCAAAAACAACATGAGAACGGATAAAACGATCGCAGGACCAGAAGGCAAATTCAAATAGTAACTGGCATATAAACCGATCGCACTTGCTGTCACACCTATAGCTGCGCCAACAAAAATCATTTGATGCAATTCCTTGACTAATAAATAAGCCGTAATCGCAGGTCCCACTAACAGCGAGACGACTAACACTACGCCCATCGTTTGCATACTGGCAATAATCGTTAACGTGACTCCTGCCATTAAGCCCAAATAGATCAAGTTCACGGGGAGTCCTAGCGCTTGCGCCCCAGTGCGATCAAAGGTGTAAAACAGCAATTGTTTATAAAATATAGCGATCGCAACTAGTACGATCACGGTAATGACTCCTGCCCGCATCGTATCGGTCTGAGAAACGCTGAGAATATCGCCAAACAAAAAGCCATGTAGGTCGATTTTGATTTTGAGCAGGGAAATTAGCAAAATGCCGATCGCAAAGAAACTAGAAGATGTCAGTGCCATTGCTGCATCAACCTTGACACGAGTTTGCGATCGCAACCATGCAATTAAAAATGCGCTACTAATTCCTGAAATAAATGCCCCGATTGCCACATCAATTTTATAGAAAAAGGCGATCGCCATCCCCGGCATCACCGTATGGGTCATCACATCTCCTAGCAATGCCATACGCTGCACAATCAAGAAGCATCCGATCGCAGGGCAAACAATTCCTGCTAAACCACCTGCAATGATGGCATTTCGCATAAATTCTAGGGCAAGTGGTTCAGTAAGCCATTGCCAGAGGGGAAATTGGGCAAATATTGGCGTGATTATTGATGTGGATATCAAAGCTAATTATTGAGTGAGTTATACGTGTCGCTATGTCAATTTTGTCATAGGCGATCGCTTTCTATTACTTCAACCGTAGCTAACTCCGCTTCTAACTGTTCGATACTTGGCAAAACGCTCTGTAACGATTCTGGTAACTCGTGCTTAAACTGAGAAACCGCAATAGGTTTATTCACATCTCGCAAAGCATATTCCGCTACAGTCTGATTTCTAGACTTACACAAAATTATGCCAATCGTCGGTTTATCGTCAGGATGTCTCAGTAAATCATCTACTACTGAGACATAAAAGCTCATTTTGCCTGAATATTCGGGTTTAAACTCGGTCATCTTTAGGTCGATGACAATATAGCAGCGCAGTTTCAGATGATAAAACAACAGGTCAATATAAAAATCATCACCACCTACTTCCAAATGATATTGACTACCAACAAAGGCAAAACCTACGCCAAGCTCTAACAAAAAAATACGAATGTGATCAAGTAAAGCTTTCTCTAAGTCTCGCTCTTGAGCATTTTGCGCCAAGCTTAGAAAATCAAACGAGTAAGGATCTTTAATAAGCTGTTGAGCTAAATCGGACTGCGGCTGAGGCAACAAGGTAGTAACAAAATTGGTAATTGCTTTTCCCTGACGTTGATAAAGTTTAGTTTCAATCTGGTGTTCTAATACGGCGCGACTCCAACCATTCGCGATCGCCTGTTGTGCATACCAAAGCCTTTCTTTGCGATTACTTGCCTTGTCCAATAAGCGCACATTATGCCCCCAAGGAATTTGTCCAACAATCTGTTGGACTATTTGCTCATCATCCCAAGCTTCTGCAAAGGCTCTCATGTAAAGCAAATTTGTACGAGAAAATCCCTTCATTTCAGGAAATTCTTGTTTTAGATCTTTAGCGAGACGTTCAATTACCTTAGTTCCCCAACCCTCTTGCCCTTGTCGCTGCAAGATTTCTCTCCCAATATGCCAATAGAGTAATACCAATTCTCGATTTACTGCCAAGGCGGCTTTGACTTGCGCCAAGCGAATGCGATCTTTGAGATCTCGCAACAACTGCTCATAACCTATAAGGACAATTTGATTAGCCATAAATTTCTCAATCCTTTGCTGAGCCAAAAGCAGCGATCCATTTGTGCTGGATTGCGGTTTCGAGGAGACTTTGGACGATCGCTAACCATGCAATATTTTCGAGTAATAGGATGGCGCTTACTAAAGCTAGTTGGACTAAAGGCAAGAGCGTAAGTGCAGGTAAATCACGATCAACTGTGGCGAAACTACGGATACAGGCAAAGGCTAAAATTGCCCCTGATTTGAGATGGGAATTGCGATCGCGCCGCACAATGTAGCGATAGGTAACGGCAAACAAAAAACCTGAAAAGCCAATCATGCCTAGCTTAATTAGCAAAATGAAGGAGTTGCCAAGCTCAAAACTGCTGATTAGTTGCTCACCTGTAAGAAAATCCTGTACAAAGTGATGCAATAGGGCGATCGCAAAAAATGCGAAAACACTAGCGATCGCGCCAAGAAATCCCGCTTTAAAAGATTCAATGCGATCGGCTACAGATAGATGCTCTGATTCAGTCGAAATAGGATGAGAAGATTGCACGCTCGTTAACTATAATTTGGGGCTACAGCAATCCTACATGAGTTCAGAAGCTATAAAATCACTAAACATCAACACTTAACTAGAGATCAATTACTTCCTGTATCTTTTTCTGTTTCGTTATGAAGGATTATTGCTAGTTCTTCAACCAAAAGATGTAAATCTTTCGTTACTGTATCCCAAACAATACCTTCGTCAATCCCAAAATATTCGTGTACTAAACGATTTCGCATGGTAATAATATCAATCCAAGGCAATTGGGGATAACACGCTCTAATTTCTGGTGTGAGTTTGCTAGCTGCCTCACCAATAATTTCTAAATCTTTGACTAACGCTAACAAGAGTAGGCGATCGCGTTCAAGATCCTCTCTGCTTTTACCATTAGCAAATGAGATCGCCTCTTTTGCTGCATCGATCATGTGATGCAGACGAGTTATGTTATCAATTGCCATATTGCACCAAAGCTTCATTAATCACGCGATCGCGGATATAAGGACTTAACTCTTTAGGGGTTCTCAAATCGACTTTTCTACCTGCGAATAATACTGATAACTCTCGTTCCATTTTTGCAAGATCTAAAAAACTAACTTTGCGATCGCTGAGAAAATTTACTAAAACATCAACGTCACTATCATGTCGAAAGTCTTGTCGTAAGACCGATCCAAACAAGGAAAGTTTAGCAATCCCGTTTTTTTGACAAAATTGCGTAAGTTCTTCCTTAGAAATAGCAAAGGGTAAATTCGTTGCTTTTACATCTGTCATAGATTTCTTGGAGAAATTAAGCGATCGCCAAATTAATTCTGACATGTCGAAGTTAGGGCTTCTTTAACTTTGTGATTCTAAATATGCGGCGACTGCTTGCAAATCTGCTAAGCCTCGATTCAGGCGATCGCGCATTGCTTCATCGAGTTTAGGATTTTGCAAAGCGACTGCTTGAATTGCTTCTAGCCATTTGGACATCGGCACATGACGCACGGCTTCACGAAGTCCCATATTTGCCAAAATACCAAGATAAAAGCCTGTTAGGTCTTGTCCACCATAACCATAGAATCCACTCCATAGTTCTAGTTTTTCGGGTGTATATTCGCAGTATTGATCGGAGGTGATTGGAGTGCGATCGAGTTGGGGTTGGGGGAGAGGGGGAGTAGACATATTGGGATTATTTCAAATGTTTAAAGATGACATAAAAACTAGGATTCAATTGTAGGGATAGGTATAATTTTACGAGAGTGAAATTCAAGAATGCGATCATCTATCTGTAAAGTAACAGACATATTTTCATTATCTCTAGTAATTTCGGCTTTGGACAGTTGTTTTAGTAAGCTTTGCAAATCATTTCTGGCTTGAGTAGAGTTAGTCTCACGTTCTAATACCTCTAGCCTTGGTGATATATTCCTTGCCGCAGCCATTGCTAACTGGTGAGATTGTTTATGAAGTTCTTCTTTATAACCTTTAATCCATATCCACGTAATATCATGAGAAAATGCTGCGTTATCGAGATTATCCCATAAGTCTAAATTAGATTTACGTTTCCAATGTAACTGGATACAATTTATTAGAAATTGACAATTAGTATAAAGTTCTACTTGGCAAGGACGCTTTAGGTGTTTTAATGCTTCAATAACTGCAATCATATCTATTCGAGGTTTACTCGACTCAATTATATTTCCAGAAAATTCTTTGATTGTCTCTCCATATTTGAGAACACATCCCCAACCGCCACAGGGATCTTTGTAGTAACCATCAACATAAATTGTCACTAAATTTGCTTTACTATTCATAATGATTTTTAAAAGAAACTTCTTAAATTGCTACTAAGAATTTGTATCAATTTATCAAATAAGTTTGTCGATAATTTGTATCTGCCATATATAAAGCTTCTGATTCAGTCCATTGTTTCATCGGTTCCAAATCTGCAACCATTGCAAACTGACTTAAATATAAATTATCTCCTAAAACATTAGCGATAACTTTGGCGATCGCCTTACAGCAACTTTGCGGATAACGGACTACTTGTTCCTCACTAAAACGAATCACCAACCAATTTTTATCAAGGAAAAAGTTGTTGCGATTAGTGTCTTTACTAGCCCCAATAAAGTGAGTAGGAACTTTGCTGTTATAGGCATAAGGCTCATCAATCTCTATGTCAATATATAAATTTACTGCTTTGTCGATATAGACAAAATCAGGGCTGTAATGATACTTAAAATTTGGAATATTTAGCGTAAGTCCACGTTTTACTTTGTCCTTAAAATAGTGAGTGAGATATGCATAAAACTTAGCTTCTGAGAAGCCTACTTGAGCTTTACTATTTCCTCCATCATGGGTTTTAGTTTGCCTGAGTATTCGCAAAAGTTCTAATTTGCGATACGAAGCTATATTTTCGTGACTATGGATACGATTGATCTGTTGCTCATATTCTCGTTTCGCTTGCTGATAGGACTGTAATAACTTTGGATACTTCCTTACTTGGTTATCGTGGTCACGTTTTCGTCGTGGAAAACTCTGATTCATTGACCATGCGAGATAAGCAACTATAAAAGCGCTTAGAGTGATCGCTGTAATACCTAGCCAAATATTAAAAAATGCAAGCACCAATGACGCGACAAAACCAACAATCATCCATCTTATTAATACCTTTCTATCATAGATTTCTGGTGGTGAAGATGGTTTTAGCGGTTCTGTCTCTGTAAATACAGGTACAGGTGGATTGACACTTTGGGCGCGTTGTATGGAATGGGGAATTAAGATGATCGGATAGTTCATCATCACTAAACCTCCATTTGACAAACTCGAACACAGGCGATCGCTTGATCTACCGTTAGCATGATTGACTGATAAATTTGACAAGCCTTACTTTACTAGACTTTAAAATTTCAGACTTAAGTTTCATTTTTAGGAAACTTGTGAGACTTTAGGCAGCTAGGCAAGCCTGTCAAAAAGATGTAATAATTTGTAACAGAATTGACAAGCGATCGCTTAACCATACGTTCAAAACGATCAAACCCATGGAACCCGAATCAATAAATACGGAAACCTCTGGCGCAGAAACTAAACCCGTACTCAATATCACCATAGTTGAAGCCTCTGAAGGCAAAGAAGAACCCCATCGTCATGAATGTGGCGTATGCGGCTATATATATGAACCATCAATAGGTGATACCAAACGGAATATTCCTGCGGGTACGCCCTTTGAAGAAATTGCCGAAGACTGGCGTTGCCCCGTCTGTAACACCAAGAAAAAATCCTTTGCAGATATTGGCGTTGCCTCCAAGCCTTCAGGATTTACCGAAAACCTTGGCTATGGCTTTGGCGTAAATGTCATGACCCCTAGCCAGAAAAACCTACTCATATTTGGATCATTGGCGCTTGCCGTCATTTTCTTTATCAGTCTATACGCACTCGATTAATTGGCGATTAATTAACTAGTTCAGTATTCATTCGGTATTATTTCAGAATTATTATCTTACGGACTTTTATAGATTTTTTATGAAAAAAAGCATAAAACGCTTTCTTAGCTCTTTACTTATTTGTCTATTGCTTTGCGTGACATTGTTGGGCGTAGGAATACCCAGTGCCTCCGCAAATCATGGCAACTGGCACAAAGTGGAGCTACCTGTAGCCATCACTCCCCTTGATCTTTGGTTTGACAAATATGAACCCAATCATGGCTGGTTAGTAGGTACTGATGCGACTCTGCTGGAATCCATCGATGGCGGTCAAACTTGGGAAGAGCGCAAACTCGATCTCGGCGATGGCATCTATCGTTTTTCATCGATCAGCTTCTCTGGTAACGAAGGTTGGATCACAGGACAACCTGCACTCCTGCTCCATACCACTGATAATGGTCAATCTTGGTCACGGATCGGGCTTAGCTCCAAACTCCCTGGAGATCCCTTTAAGATCGTGGCTCAAGGTCGCAACTCTGCGGAAATGGTCACCGACTTAGGCGCAATTTATACTACTCAAGATGGTGGTCAAAACTGGAGAGCCTTAGTTACCCAAGCCGTTGGTAATGCGCGTAACCTCAACCGTAGTGATGATGGTCGTTATGTAGCTATTTCAGCCAATGGCAACTTTTATTCCACATGGCAACCGGGGGATATAACTTGGATTCAGCATAATCGCAATAGCTCTCGCCGTGTGCAGAACATGGGCTACACTCCCGACAATCGCCTCTGGATGCTCAATCGTGGTGGTCAAGTGCAATTTAGCGAAGCTGGCGAATTTGACAAATGGGACAAAAAGCAAACTCCTAAAGATGGTGGCGGTTTTGGTCTGCTCGATCTTGCCTATCAAGATGAAAATAACGTCTGGATCTCTGGCGGTAGTTCGAGATTGCTCCATAGCGAAGATGGTGGCAAAACTTGGAAGCGTGATGAGTCCGCAGCAAATGCAGGCGCAAACCTTTACAAACTTTACTTTTTCTCGCGCGATCGTGGTTTCGTAGTTGGACAAAATGGCACATTACTAGCCTATTCTCCAGACTAAAAAAACCTTGCTAAAAAAGGAAAGGAGGGGCGGCGCTTCGCGCCGCCCCTCCTTTCCTTCTTAGGATTACCCTAAAAAAAATCCCCGCTTTGCGGGGATTTTTTTATCTGCCTAATGCGTGGAGTGTGTTAATTGCATCCGCGCATTTTTGTGTATATGCCTCAAGGGTAGCGCGATCGCTTGAATCTGGCGCAGGAATCAACTCCCCAATCCGCACCGTCACAGGCTGAAATAATTTAGGAAATTTAGCTCCTTTGGGCAAAATTGTCTCCGTACCCCACACACATACAGGTAAAAAAGGTGCATTGGTCTTTGAGGCGATCATTGCTGCACCTAGTTTAGGATTTGTAATCTTGCCGTCAAGGGTGCGTGTCCCTTCCAAGAAAATACCCGTCGCCCAGCCCTTATTAATTGACTCGATCGCCGATCTAATTGCCGCGCGATCGCCTGCCCCACGCTTAACAGGATAAGCGCCAAAAGCTTTAATCGCCTGCTTTAATACTGGTACTTCAAACAATTCTTCCTTTGCCATGAAAGCAACGGGACGCGCCATACAACTACCAACGATCAAAGGGTCAAAGTCACTGGCATGGTTACTCACCACGATGAGATTGCCAGTCAGGGGTACATTTTCAGCACCATAAATGCGTTCTTGATAAAACAAATACAGCAGTGGACGCACCACTAGCCACTTGAACATCATATATAAAATATGATTACCGCCTTGAGCCTTCTCGTTATCTTTGGTAGTTGTAGGGGTAGTTGCGTTTTCCATTTACCAATTGTCCAGAACATTGCTACTTAAACTTAATACGAATTAGGTACATAACAGCTTTTTTTAGGCGCAGCTTCGCCACGCCCAAAAGAAGCTAGTTCTTAAGCTGCTGCCATTGTTCTGGGGTATAGGTTTTTAAGGCAAGGGCATGAATTGTTGTTTGCATTTGATCGGCTAAAGCCTCATAAACCATGCGATGTTGCTGCATCATCGTTTTACCTGTAAAGCTTTCCGCAACAATGATCGCATCATAATGACCACTACCGACAGGGGCATTCATCCGCCCTTGATGGTGTTTATGCAAATCACTACGATCTTCGATGTCAACAATGGTTGCCCCGATTTTTTCTTGTAAAGTAGTTTTGATTGTCGCGATCGCGTCCATAGGGTTCTGCTGAATTGAGCCAACCTACTTATACCAAATTAAGAACTAAATAAAAACCATAGGCTTATTCTTGAATGGAGCGAAGGCTTCGGCATCAAACCGATATAAACTAGCTGGACGACCTGCTCCTTTTGAAGTTTTGATACCCGTATCACTAAGAAATCCTAATTTGAGTAATCGAGTACGGAAATTGGAATAATCAGAGAAATTCTCGCCAAGGACTGTTGTGTAGAGTTGATAAAGGTCGCTCAGGGTAAAAGCTTCAGGTAAAACATCAAAGGCAACAGGACTATATTCCAACTTATTGCGAAGGCGGCGATGTCCATATTCGAGAATGCGGTTGTGATCAAAGGCAAGTTCTGGAACTTGTTTAACTGGATACCACGCAATTCCACTAACTCCATCGGCGATCAGTTCTGCTTGAGAGAAGGGAACTAGGGCAAAGTAACTGACAGATAGATAACGCACTGCATAGCTATCTGGAGCTTCACGAGGATCGCGTCCAATGTCGCCAAAGGTGAAGAGTTGTTCTAAGTAAAGATTTTTAGCACGGATTTTTTCCGAGAGAATTCGATAGGCTGATTCTTCGAGGGATTCACCTTGACGCACGAGGGTTCCGGGCAGACACCAGCGATCGCGATAGGGTTCATGTTGGCGCATCACCAGTAGCACTAATAGACGATTCTGCTCGGTATCTACGGAAAAGATCACGTTATCAACACCGACCTTAAAGTCTGCGAGGGGTTTAGGGGCTATGGGGCGGGACTTGTCTGCCATGCGTAAAGCGACTCTCGTTGGATATATGCTGCGACTGTGGGTATTATGACTGAACTGTTGCCATTGTTGCGATAGTCGGACGAAGAAACGTTAGGAATCGAGGTCGAGTCAGGGGCGAGCGCCACTTCAGTCCCCATATGCACGAGGCGATCGACATCCACTTGGGCAATGGTCACACCTTGACGGGGAACGACTAGTAGCTTGACTTGATTTAGTAGATCTTGGGCGCGATACCAAGTTGGCAATTGCGGCACTAGATCTCCACCGATAACGAGGGTAAAGTTTGCCTGAGGCAAGATTTGTTTGGCTTTTTCGATGGTGTTAATTGTGCGCGGATCGCTAAGTTCGGGATGTAGCGTAATTGTTTGGGCAGGTGGCTGGATAGCGGCGATGGTTAGATCCATCATTTTGAGGCGATCGCTTAAGCTTGCCTGATGAGTTTTAAAGGGGTTGTCCGATACCCAAACTAATACGCGATCGTAATGGTTATCTAACCATTGCAAGATCTGTTGATGTCCAATACTAGGCGGATCGGCACTAGTGCCAAAGAGAGCGATGTTCATTTTTCCTACAATTCACCATTTTTGCGATCGCCATTATCTTCATCCAAAATAAAACCCCTATGAAAGAGATTAACCTATTCCGAGAAATGTTGCAGCAACATATGCGGGGGAATGCAACAAGGTTAGCTAAGGTATTAGGCGATCGCGCTGTAAGTATCGGATAAGGATAGGGTAGAGTATTGCTGCACAATGGTTTCGGGTGATACGCCGTCTAGAAATACTCTGATTACTAGTTCTAGAAGTACTCTAGTTTTGCCGATGCGGATTGCTTCTGATTCGTCTTCTCGAAAGGGTGGGACTTCGCGTTCTAAAACTATGCTCATGGGTTTATCTCCTAATTTCTTAACAAAGCAACAAAACCTGCTTGCTCAAAATGTTTGTCATAGGTTGAAGCTTCTGTAATTCCTAGTTCTTCCATGATGCAAAATGATGAGCAGTCGGTATGACTCCATGCTTTGTCTTGACGTTGGGCGTAGAGTTGGAAGGCGCTTGTGAAAAGTTGACTTGTTTGCGGCGTAATCACCACAGTTGGATCTTCATTGAGTTGATTGATGAAGTTAACGGCAGCATTTCTAAAATTCTCACCTTTTTTGAGACATGGTTAAGCAGTTCGCTCAGTATCATTTCGCTGGTAACGATTTGCATGGGAAAAGTTTTTCTGTTGTTTGGATCGCTATCTCATACAGATCGTCATCCTCGTTTAGAAAGGCTATCCAATAAGATGTATCGGCAAATACGGTCTTCATTCTGCTTCTGGCGCTCCGTATAAGTAGCGATCGATGTTTTTGGCGAAATCACGCGGTAGTTTTTGTCTTTCTTCTTTGGGGATGCTTTCGCGGATTTTTGCGATGCTTTGTAGGAATGCTTGAGCTTGGGCATAGCCTGCTTGTTTTTCTAAGTAGGCAAGCATAAGTAAACTGAAGATAAGAATCCAAAATTTTTCAGATATTAGCCACTTATCGCTATAGCTGCACTAGGTAAAAGTATTAACTTTTCTTTGGCATCACTACTTAATACTTGAGGCGATCGCCGCAACCATTTCCCCATCTTCGGACTCATTGGAAACCCGCTTCGTCTTTGAATCCCCAGATTGTTTTTGCATCAGGAATATCGTCTCCGATACTCAGTCCTAGAAATTCCCTGAAGCTTCTGCGGTCATAGATTTGATACTCAGTCTGTCATCTGACAAGTTGTATTGGCTTTGCAGAATGATGATCTTCAACATCAGGATACGGTCATAGGGTTTTCTGCCTCCTGTGCTTTTCTTCTCTTTGGTAAATGCTTCGTAATAGCTCAACATAGGAAAATTGACAAAAAGGCAAAAGCTGATAAATTAAAGAAATGAAGGAACTACCCAACCTAAAAGAACTAACAGACGAGGCAAAAGAAGCTTTGATAGTGAAGTTATGGGAAGAACTACAAAAACTACAGAAACAGCTAGAAAAGAAACCAAAGAAGACCGCAAAGAACTCAAGTTTGCCACCAGCCAAAGGATTTAAAGCCGAAATCAATAATCCAGAAGAAATAGAAGGCAAACGAGCAGGAAGCATAGGTAGAGACGGAGGAGGTCGTCAACTGAGTGAAAATCCAGACCAAACAATCAAAGCAACCGTGAAAAGTTGTACAGAATGCGGGAAAGAGATTAGCGAGTCAATACAAGTATTACTGGAAAGATACGACAAGATCGACATACCACCAATCAAGCCAATCGTGACTAGAATCGAAAGGTATGGATGCAAGTGTGAGCATTGCGGACAGGAACAAATCGCAGCAGTACCCGTAGGTCTTGAAGTAGGAAGTCCCTTTGGAGATCGAATCGCCGCGCTAGTGACAACGATGAGATACAGTCACGGGATAAGCTATGGAAGAATGCAGCAAATGCTGAGCGAAGTATTTGGGTTAAAAATATCGGAAGGAGCAATCTCCAACCTCTTAACAAGAGTAAAAGGACAACTAGAATCTGAAGTATCAGGAATAATCCAAGCTCTGAGGACATCTCGATTAGTATGCAGTGATGAAACCAGTGCAAGGGTTAATGGCAAAAATCAATGGGAATGGGTATTCCAGAATGAGCAAGTATGTTTTCATATCATCCGACCTTCTAGAGGTGGAGATGTCATCACCGAAGTAATGGCAGAGCATCAACCAGAGGTATGGGTATCAGATTTGTTTAGCGCCCAAAAGACCAATCCAGCGACAGCATGGCAAGTTTGTCTTGCCCATCAACTCAGAGATTGTCAGTATGGAATTGATGCAGGAGACCATATTTTCTCTGGCAGGATGAAAAAACTGCTGCTACGAGCTTTGGTGCTGCGAAGGCGATGGTCGGATTTAGCTGACTCTACCCGTTACCAATACCGATGTCGATTGTTTCGAGATCTCGACAGTATTCTCTCTCTGTTACCCACTCAAGAAGATGGACTGAGATTACAGAAACGTTATCTGGAGTTACGAGAAAACTTATTTCTGTTTTTGGATGACCCCACGATCCCACCGACTAATAACTCTAGCGAACAGGCTTTGCGTTGGAGTCTCATTTTTAGAAAAGTTACGAATGGGTTTCGCTCTGATTGGGGACGTGACTTATTTGCGGCTGTTCGCTCGATTGTCAATACTGGAAAAAGACAAGGCTTCTCTGCTTTTGAGTCGATTCTTATCGCTTTGAATCCTCTCAAATCATTGCTTGCTTTAGGTTGAGCAATTACAATGCTTCTTTCAGAATTGGTAGAAATGATGCCCAGTCTATGATTTTGTTTAATTCTAAAAGTGAGTTTTTAAAGCTACTGTGTTTTATTTCGTACTTTTCAAAATCAAAAAGATTTGTCTACCTTTCCTGCATTCCTTTTTAACCTCTTCTATCTCTTCGTTATTATAATACAGTCCATTGAGGGATTAAGTAGTACAGTAACAACACTTAGTAAACCAATTTTTGAAGAAATCTTTTTCTAACAAGTAAGGGAAAACGTTGATTAAATGCTGAAGTAGTTTTTGAGAATGAGGTCTAAGCAATCTAATAAAATATTTGAGAACCGACCACATCATCTCAATTGGATTAAAATCAGGAGAATAGGTGGGTAAGTACAAAATCTTAGCACCTGTCGCTGTAATTGCTTTTGCGACCCCCTCAACTTTATGGCAGTTGAGGTTATCCATGATGATCCTATGCTCAGGACGTAATTTAGGTACTAGGTCATCTTGGACAAAGGTGAGAAAATCTGCTCCTTTCATAGAACCCTGAATCGTTTTCAGGCAAACAATCCCATCAACTGAAATAGCGCCAATTATTGTGTATTTCTGACCTTTGTAAAAGGGACGAAGACTGAATACTCTTTTGCCACATTCACTTCTTGCCACAGAGCGTTCCATCCCCTGCCATACTCCCGTTTCATCAATACAAATCAGATCTTCAGCTTTCACTTCATTCAATGCTTCCCAAAATTCACATCTTTGCTGTTGTACTGCCTCACTTTTTACCTTTTCATGGCGATAGGTCTTTTTTTTAGAGTGATGTTATGCCTCTGGAAAAATCGGCACATGCTGCCTGTGGTCACTGATACTCCTGTTTGTTCTGCTACTTCTTCACAGTACTGCCATAGTGTCCAATCTGGATGCTCTGAGACAATTTCGAGGATTTTCTCCTGATGCGCTTCGAGGGGACTTTTGATTGGACTACCTAATGGTTTGTGGTTTAGTTCTCCTGTCTCTCGGTATTGATTCAGTAGTTTTTGCACTGTTTTCGTCGCGACTTGAAATTGCTTCGCTACTTCCCGAATCGATGTATTTCCTGCTTCGTAGTTTGCTACGATCTTTTCTCTGAGATCTAGTGAGTAAGGTGCCATTTTTTACTCTCTTTTGGGTTTTGCTATCCTAGCTTATCTTGTACTACTCTTTCCCTCAATAGGCTGTATATAGCTATTCCAATTCCTCAAATCCCTTGCCCTGCCTACACCTATTTTTAGAGATACCCTATAGTTATCATTCGCAATTAAATCCACTGCCTCTCGTCCAAAGGAAGTTGCTAACAGGCAATCGGTTTTTGGGTGGTGAGGGGCGATCGCTGTTTGATTAGGGAGATAAGCGATCGGGTTTTGTGGGTGGTGAGGGGCGATTGCTGTTTGATGTGGGGAATAGGAGATCAGGTTGTAATCATAAACCTAGCCAACCTCTTAAAGATTGATCAAGTCTATCAATATCAACATCAGCTAACTTCCCAACAGTCTTAATAACTAAACTTCTATTTACAGTATAGATGCCACGCTTAACTGCTGTAATAACATTAAGTCCTGCCGCCGCCCAGTCAGAAAGAACAAACTCTCCATCAAGCAAAGAGACAGTTTTGCTGGTTAATGGCACAATTAGAATGTCTTGAGAGCTATGTGGTGCATTGACAATAACCGCAGGACGAACCTTCGCATTAGACAGATCTGAAAATGGATATCTAACTAAAATGACGATATTTTTAGAGTAATTCGGCATAGATATCATCCTCATTATTATCCCAAACTGCATCAAGTGATGACTGACTCGCCCGAAGCCAAAACTCAGACTCATAGTCATCAGAAAGCACAGTCACCAATACCTTTGTCCCTTCTGCCAGTTCTGAAGACTCTAATAACTCAATTTTTCCTTTTTGAACAGTAGCCCAAAGAGTTTTTAACATATTCGTTATTTGAATGTTACTAATCTAGTTGTATTCCTTGATTATATAAGTTGTGCGATCTAGATTGAGTGTCTGGTTAAGCGATCGCTGTTTGATATTGAGATTTAGGTAATCGGGTTTTGTGGGGTTGAGAGTGCGATCACTGTTTTATGTTGAGGGAAGAGGCGATCGCTAATTCTAAGAAAGTAGCATTTTAACTTCAGAACGATAACGTCCAGAATCGCATAGCAATTGAGCAGTTTCCAGATCATCATTGGACAATAGCAAAAACTTTGCTAATTCATTCATATCTCAATACCTTCCCGCTTAACCACTCTCAGAAAAGAAATTTCACCTGCTAAAAAGCGAGATTTTGAGATTGGGATAATTGAAATTAATTCATCATATTCCCTCAAGAAATACCAAAAAAGACTAGACATTCTTGAGCGCTCCGCAACTGCATTAACAGGATCTGCCAAAACTACCATCACATCAATATCTGATTCAGAAGTAGCATCTCCTCTTGCATGAGAACCAAAAAGAATCACCGAAAACAATCTATCTCCATAGAGTTCCACCAGAGCAGACTTTAGCTCATTCAACAAAACAAATAATTGCTTGTTCTTAATAGTTGTAATCATAGATTTAAGGCTAAAGCAAGCATTATCACCACTATTTTAATCTACGATCACTAACATGAAGAGGCGATCGCTGTTTGATGTTGAGATTTAGGCGATCGGGGTTATGGGCGATCGCACTTTCTTTATTGATCATCACTACTTGCTTCTCCCACATAAATACCAATATCTCGCGCTGTCCTCACTAAAAAACCTTGAGGATCGACACTTGAGGGAGCTTTCTTTTCTCTACGTCCCTTTTTGATTTGCTCAATTACCCGACTGATGGGAACACTGCTCACCCTACCATTTTCCCAAATCACCATCTGGTTATAGTTACCATTCGCAATTAAATCCACTGCCTCTCTTCCAAAGGCAGTTGCTAAAAGGCGATCGCTAGAAGTTGGTGTACCCCCTCGCTGCACATGACCTAATACCGTAACGCGAGTATCAAAGGGATGAATGTAATTAGGATCGGATGTATTAATCTGACACATCTTACTACCACATTCTTTAATATGCCGCGCCACATAATCGCCGATGTAATGTTCTTTTTGCCCGAGATGATTTTTGACACCCTCAGCAACTACTACTAGAGCAAACCTTCTGCCACTCTTCTGTAACTCTTGAATATGGCAACAGACTCCCGTAATCACATCTTCATTTAAAACGGGAGTCAATTCAGGAATGAGAATTGCATCAGCACCACCCGCAATTCCCGCTTCCATCGCCAGATAGCCTGAATCTCGTCCCATCACTTGGACTATCATCACGCGATCATGGCTAGCGGCAGTAAATGTGAGGTCATAGAGCGCCTGAGTAACGCGATTAACGGCTGTATCAAACCCCACTGACGCTTCTGTAAAAGGAATATCATTATCAATGGTTTTGGGAACAGCAACCCAATTCCATGCGGCTCCTTGCTCCGCAGCTTTTTGAGCTAATCCATCCAAAATCTCAATACTGCCATCACCACCCATCACGATCAGAGCTGTTAATCCTAACTTTTCATAGCCCTTAATAATGTCTTCAGCATGTTGCTCAGGATCACCTTTACTAATCGAACCCAATACACTACCACTCAGAAAATAAAGGATATCTAGCCCCTGTACTAACCCCGGAATATCGTAGCCATGCTCCTTGATGCGTAACTCTTCTGGCTGACGTTTGCCGACTAATAGTTCGATAAAACCATCGGTTCCATAGGGAATGCCATAGACTTCCCATCCATATTTATAGGTTGCCACCTTCACAACGGCACGAATTACGGCATTCAGTCCAGGACAGTCTCCCCCACTGGTTAGAATACCGATACGCTTAGGCTTGTGGTTATTTACCATTTGATTTTCCCACCTATGGATAGTCTTCGTAATTTCGGCTTTGTAGCACAAAACTATGAAGAATCGGTTATATCTAATTTTCTCGCTTTTTGAGTATCAAAATCTATCCTTCGATAAAACTTAAGGAAATTTCTTAAATTTTGCAACACAAGTTAATACAGTGCTTTGCGCTTAAACCCGAACCAAGAAATGCTCTAAAGGTCTTGCTTAGCAAGACCTTTAGAGCATTTCTTGCGGATCATTTGCGCGGAAATTACTGTAACAATTCCACGATTTCACTCTAAGTGTTAAAGATTTGTGTTTTTTGTACTAATTCTATCCAGAAATTAGAGAATGAAAGATGAATAGTGCGAAATACCTCTACTTTAGCAACAAAGGTATTGTTTATGCTGTCGAGAATATCCCTTCCACAGCCAAATATTGAAGATGGTTCGCCCAATCCCCGATTCCATTCTTTAGATTTGACAATTCGCCAAAACCGTAACCGCCAAGATGCTCTGATTGAAGTATTACACAGGGCGCAAGAGCAGTTTGGCTACCTTGAAAAAGATGTCCTTACCTATATCGCAAGGGAATTAAAACTCCCCCTTAGTCGAGTATATGGTGTGGCAACTTTCTATCATCTTTTCTCGATCCAGCCTAAATGCAAACATACCTGTTCTATTTGTTTGGGAACAGCTTGTTATACCAAAGGGGGGCAAGCTTTGTTAGATATCTTAACTAAAGAAATGCACCTCAAAGTGGGAGAGCGATCACCTAATGGCAAAGTATTCCTACGAGTAGAGCGCTGCATTGGTAACTGCGGTGTTGCACCTGCGGCAATCTATGACGGTCATGTATCGCGTCAACAAAGCCCCGAAGATGTTTTAGCAATGGTCAAAGGCTGGATGGAGGAGCCATAAACTCATTATGGATATTGAAGGACTATTACAAATTGCTAAGGAAGAACGCGATCGCCAAAAGAGTATTCGCATTCGTTGCTGTACTTCGGGTGGATGCCAAGCCTCTGGATCTTTAGAGGTACGCGATCGCCTTGCGGCGGCTATTCATGCCGATGGACTGGAAGAGACTGCGGAAGTAGTCAGTGTTGGCTGTATGGGCTTTTGTGGTCGAGGACCTTTAGTCGCAGTCGATCCTTCTAGTGTTCTCTATGAGAGGGTGGAACCTGAACAAGCGGCATCTATTGTGAGTGGACTTAAAGGTGGTCATGTCACGGCAAACCTTGGCGATCTTGAACATCCGTTTTTTACACAACAATTGCGAATTGTATTAGAACATATTGGCAAAATTGATCCTACGCGCATTGAGTCCTATATTGCCGTTGGCGGTTATCGCCAGCTTTATCGCACTCTCCATGAAATGTCACCCCAGCAGGTGATTGATGAAGTCACCCGCAGTGGTTTACGTGGTCGTGGTGGCGCAGGCTATCCCACAGGGTTGAAATGGGCGACGGTTGCCAAAATGCAGGATCGGCGACGCAATCAAACCCAAAATCAACCTCAACAAAAATATGTGATTTGCAATGCCGATGAGGGTGACCCAGGGGCATTTATGGATCGCAGTATTCTCGAAAGCGATCCGCATCGGGTGCTAGAGGGCATGGCGATCGCTGCCTATGCGGTCGGCGCAACTCACGGCTATGTCTATGTGCGTGCCGAGTATCCTCCTGCGATCGAGCATATCCGTCTCGCCATCCAGCAAGCCAAGCAGCATGGCATCCTCGGCAGTCAAATCTTCGAGTCCACCTTTGACTTTAAGATTGATGTGCGCGTCGGTGCAGGAGCCTATGTTTGCGGTGAAGAAACGGCTTTGATCGCCTCCATTGAAGGTGGTCGCGGTATTCCCCATCCCCGTCCTCCCTATCCTGCGGAATCAGGACTCTGGGGCTGTCCCACCCTGATCAACAATGTGGAAACCTTCGCTAATATCGTCCCGATTATTCGTAATCGTGGCGCATGGTACGCCAGCATCGGCACAGAAAAAAGTAAAGGCACAAAGGTATTTTCCCTAGCAGGGAATATCGCTAATACAGGACTAGTGGAAGTGCCTATGGGCATTCCCTTACGCCAAATTGTCGAAGATATGGGTGGTGGCGCATCTGGTGGCGGTAAGGTCAAGGCAGTGCAGACAGGAGGTCCCTCTGGTGGTTGTATTCCTGCCTCCGCCTTTGATACACCCGTTGATTATGAGGCGATGCAAGCCCTTGGTTCCATTATTGGTTCAGGGGGCATGGTGGTCATGGATGAAAATACGAACATGGTCGATATGGCAAGGTTTTTCATTCAGTTCTGTATGGATGAATCCTGCGGTAAATGTATTCCCTGCCGTGCGGGTACGGTGCAACTCCATCAGCTATTAACCAAGTTCGTAGAGCATAGAGCCACAGAAACTGATCTCGCCAGTCTCGAAGAACTCTGTGGCATGGTCAAATCCATGAGTCTCTGCGGTTTAGGACAATCTGCCCCTAATCCGATTGTAAGTACCTTACGCCACTTCCGCGATGATTACTTGAAGCTGTTAGCGATTAGCTGTTAGCGATTAGCTGTTAGCTGTTAGCAATCTTTGAATAGCTTGGAATAATTACCAATTACCAATTACCAATTACCAATCGCTAAAAGCTAAAAGCCAAAAGCTAAAAGCTAAAAATACAAGGAGATAAAACTATGAATTCCATAACTCCATCCATTGAATTTTTTGCAGGTATTCCCGAAGAATTGAGTGATGTGCGGCTAAGGCGCGATCGCACGACGGGTGAAAACTCGGTCAAGATGACTTTTGTGAATATCAAAGCAGTGCAAGGTGTGAATAGTTTTGCTAAGGCATCGTTTAACGATATTAGGCTGGTTGATAGTGAAGGGACTATTTCCATTGAGCCAAAAACTTCTAAGCTCTTTTGGCAAGATAAAGGCGATGATTCCGAATTGGCAAAAATCGAAATTGTGTTTGATGTTGGATCAACCGACCATTGGGATCGCTTCATGCGATTTATGGAACGCTATTCAGAAGCCAATGGTTGGGAATTTACCAGTACTCCTACTTCTTAATTAGGTATACAGAAATGTCAGTTGTCACCCTAAAAATTAATGATATCGAAGTTGCCGCCGAGCAGGGTAAAAGCATTCTGGCAACTGCTAAGGAAGCAGGCATCACAATTCCTACCCTGTGCCATTTAGAAGGCGTGAGTGATGTCGGAGCCTGTCGCCTATGCATGGTGGAAGTTAAGGGTAGTAATAAATTACTGGCTGCCTGCGTCACTCAAGTTGCCGAAGGCATGGAGGTGCATACCCATACTGACCAATTAAAAAACTATCGCAAAATGGCTGTGGAAATGCTCTTTGCTGAGGGGAATCACATTTGCGCGGTCTGTGTGGCTAATGGCAATTGTGAACTGCAAAATATGGCGATCGCCACAGGTATGGAGCATTCCCGATTTCCCTATCAGTTCCCGCAACGCGATGTGGATTTATCCCATGATTTATTTGGCATTGATCGCAACCGTTGCATTTTCTGTACACGCTGTGTGCGGGTCTGCGATGAAATCGAGGGGGCACACGTCTGGGATGTGGCAAATCGTGGCGCACAATCACGCTTAATCACGGGACTCGATCAGCCTTGGGGTGAAGTCGATGCTTGCACCTCCTGCGGTAAATGCGTGGATGCTTGCCCCACGGGAGCCATTTTTGATAAAGGCTCGGCAGTGGGCGAAATGGAACGCGATCGCACCAAGCTGGAATTTATCGTTACCGCAAGGGATCAGAAACAATGGACAAGATAGAGAAAATTAGATTGGCAACAGTATGGCTAGCAGGATGTTCGGGCTGTCATATGTCCTTTTTAGATTTGGACGAATGGCTATTTGAACTGGTGAAATATGCTGATGTCGTGCATAGCCCGATCGCTGATATTAAGGAATATCCCGAAAATGTTGATGTTTGCCTAGTCGAAGGGGCGATCGCTAATGAGGAAAATCTGGAATTAATTCACAAAATCCGCAACCAGACAAAGTTTCTAATTTCCTTTGGTGACTGTGCAGTTACAGCCAATGTCCCTGCCATGCGAAACATGATGGGCAGCAATAACGCCGATACGGTCTTGCGCCGTAGTTACCTAGAGCTAGGTGATATTACACCGCAACTTCCCAAAGCTCCCGGGATTGTTCCTGAACTATTAGAAAAAGTGATGCCCGTTCACGAAGTGGTGAAAGTGGATATGTATATTCCCGGCTGTCCTCCATCAGCGGATCGTATCAAAGCGGCGATCGCACCTTTACTAGAGGGCAAGATGCCCCTGATGGAAGGACGGGAAATGATTAAGTTTGGATAGCCCTCTCCCATAGGGAGAGGGGAATAAGACATAAATATTTAGAGAATCTAGTCATGGCAAAAACAGTAGTAATCGATCCCGTCACCCGCATTGAAGGTCATGCCAAAATCTCGATCTTTCTGGATGATCTTGGCGAAGTTTCCGATGCTCATTTTCATGTAGTGGAATATCGAGGCTTTGAGAAATTTTGCGAAGGTCGCCCCATGTGGGAAATGGCAGGAATTACCTCACGCATTTGTGGCATCTGTCCCGTGAGTCATTTATTAGCATCCGCAAAAACGGGAGATAAATTATTAGCAGTGAAGATCCCTGCGGCGGGGGAGAAACTGCGGCGGATGATGAATCTTGCCCAAATCACCCAATCCCATGCTCTGTCTTTTTTCCACCTCAGTTCCCCTGATTTTCTGCTCGGTTGGGATAGTAATCCTGCGACGAGAAATGTATTTGGCTTAATGGCAGCAAATCCCGATCTCGCTAGAGGTGGTATTCGCTTGCGTCAGTTCGGTCAGCAAATTATCGAAATCCTCGGCGCAAAAAAAATCCATACAGCTTGGGCAGTGGCGGGTGGTGTGCGATCGCCACTTAGCGAAGAAGGTCGCGCATGGATTCGCGATCGCCTACCCGAATCCTTAGCCACTATTGAGAATGCTTTAGGGTTATTTAAGAATCTCTTAACTGAACTGCAAACGGAAGTAGATGTGTTTGGTAAATTTCCATCGCTTTTTATGAGCTTAGTCGGCAAAAAAGGAGAATGGGAACATTATGGTGGACATATTTGCTTTGTTGATAGTCAAGGGCAGATCGTCGCTGATCATCTCAGTGAAGATGACTATCAGGAATATATCGGTGAAGCCGTTGAGCCTTGGTCATACCTCAAATTCCCCTATTACAAACCCCTTGGCTATCCTGATGGTATCTATCGCGTTGGTCCCCTTGCGCGGCTGAATGTTTGTGAATATATTGATACCCCTAAAGCCAATCAGGAGCTACAGGAATTTCGCGATCGCGCAGGGGGCAGGGTGGCGACATCTTCATTTTTCTATCACTATGCGCGGTTGATTGAGATTCTTGCTGCCATCGAAAAGATTGCGGAACTTGTGGAAGATCCCGATGTGATGTCATCGCATACTCGCGCCCAAGCAGGAATTAATGCCCTCGAAGGTATTGGCGTAAGCGAAGCTCCTCGCGGTACATTGTTTCATCACTACAACGTTGATGAAAATGGAGTGATTAAGAAAGTCAACTTGATTATTGCCACAGGGCATAACAATCTAGCGATGAATAAAACCGTTGCTCAGATTGCCAAACATTATATTCACGATGGCGATGTGTCCGAAGGTTTTCTCAATCGTGTGGAAGCAGGGATTCGCAATTTCGATCCCTGTCTGAGCTGTTCCACCCATGCCTATGGACAAATGCCGATGCAGGTGCAATTAATTGGGTCTGATGGCAAGGTTTTCAAAGAAATAAGCAAATAAAGGGTCGGCGGCGCGATGCGCCGCCGACCCTTTATTTGGGCGTTATATAATGGAGGTGAATAGATAATTAGGAATTTGGCGCTTGGTTTACCCAAGACTATTCTTGAGGAGGTTTTGCTCTCCATGCAAGTACTTGGTTCGTTTGAAGATCGGCATGATGCTGGCTGTCAATTAGCGGAATTAATTGTCAGCGCCAAGCCTACAAATCCGATTGTTTATGGGATTCCCCGTGGCGGTATATTAGTCGCTGCCCCGATCGCACAGCAACTTGGTTGCCCCTTGGATGTAGCGATCGCCAAAAAGATAGTGCTGCCGATTAATCCTGAAACCGCCCTAGGTGCAATCACATCTGACGGCTATATGCTAGATATGGGCAGGCAATATTGCTCTCCTAGCGAATGGGCTCATGCTGTTCACTATGCAAGGACTAAAGCTGATGGGCTACTTCACGCATTTCAACCATTCCGACCGCAGTTAGACATTGCTGGCACAACAGCAATCCTTGTTGACGATGGTATTGCCACAGGCGCAACGATCGCTGTGATTGCGGCGGCAATGAAAACCTTACCCTACAAAGAAATTTGGCTAGCGGCTCCTGTTGCACCCCTCCGAATGCCCAAGGCGATCGCCTCACGGATCGACAACATCATTTTATTAGAACGTCCTGAAGTATTTGTAAGTGTCAGCTATTTTTATAAACAGTTTCCCGAAGTGACGACAGAAGAAGCTTTAGCCTGTTTTCAAATGGCTAACAGCTAATCTTCGCGTATTTCTTCACCATCTAGTAGATCAATAATGCGATCGCGTAGAAAAAATTCATTGCGCTCTAACTCACATTCGATACATACCCAATCGCGATCGCCATAAAATTGACAGAGTTTATAAATGGGTTGTAAACGACTGATGCAACCTTCTTCCACAAGATTACAAGCATCATGCTTGATGGCATCAATGGAATAGGGCATTGGTTGTTTGGCGGCTGTGGTAATCATTTTTACCTCCTTAGAAAATTAAGTCTCCTCAATTTCTACCAAGCTAGAATTAACTTCTCTTATTCTATTATCAATGATTGGGAACGCTTTTAACCATCTGTAGCTAATTCACTGAATTAGCAAATGCGGGGTAACTGCTCACCACTGAGCATACTCAAAATCCGACTCACTCCGATCTGACCACGCATAGATACGATCTCCTGTCCGCGATCGCCAATTCTGCCAATCACACGCATCTGTCCCCCTACCTCAGGGAAACTTCGAGAAATAGCGATCGCTTTCTCAGCTTCTGCCTCAGGAACAAACGCCACAAATCTCCCCTCATTGGCTACATAGAGCGGATCGAGTCCCAAAATTTCACAGACTGCCCGCACATCCTCTTGCACAGCGATCGCTGATTCTTCTATGGTGATCTTCAGGTTAGCTGTACTTGCTAATTCATTCAGGGCAGTTGCCAAACCGCCACGGGTTAAATCGCGCATCGCATGAATTGCCACACCTCCTTCTAGCAAAGACATCACCAAATCTGCCAAAGCCATACAGTCGCTCTGAATTTCTGTCTCAAATTCCAACCCTTCTCGTGCCGCCATAATGGCGATGCCATGACGACCAATATCGCCATTCAGGAGAATTACATCCCCCTCCCGAATCGAATGTGGTGCAATTTCTAAATCCGTTGCGATCGCCCCAATCCCCGATGTATTAATGAAAATGCCATCACCCTTACCGCGATCGACCACTTTCGTGTCACCCGTGACAATCTGCACTCCTGCCATCTCGGCAGCCTGACGCATCGATTGCACCACGCGCCATAATGTCTCCATTGGCAAGCCCTCTTCCAAGATAAAGCCTGCACTCAAATACAGAGGTTTCGCTCCCACCATCGCCAAATCATTAACGGTTCCATTGACCGCTAAAGTACCAATGTCTCCCCCTGCAAAAAAGAGTGGCTTTACCACATAGGAATCCGTCGTAAAAGCTAATTTCTGCCCTGTCAATGAAAAAGTAGCCGCATCCTGTTGAGCGCGATCGCCCATCCCAAACGCAGGGGCAAATATCTCAGAAATGAGTTGATGCGTTAACCGACCACCCCCACCATGCGCCAATAGAATTTGTGGATATTGCTGGAAGGCGATCGGGCAAGATATTTGTTCTAGAGACATAACTAGCAATAACCTCTGAAAGAATTATGTTATCCCAAGAATTCTCAAAATAATCATTGCAACAATCGCTAATTATTCTTACCGAACATTTGGGGCATGGATGAATTCTATCTGTCGATTTTCGAGACTTTAATACCTATGGCTGGAAAAATCGTCATCTAAGTTCACAAGCGGATCGTCTATTAGTTGTAAAAGTTGCTCTAACGAACTTGTGGGAATCCGATTTTTCTCAACTAAATAATTCATTTCCACAAGAGAAATTGCAGATATAAAAATTGATTCGCCATTGTTCAAGGCATTATCAAGGGAAGTTACTGCATTTGTTGATAATTTCTCTGGACTTCGCAGATACCAAATAATTGTGTGGGTATCAGCTACAACGCTCATAATTCAATGTCCTTGGGGAAGGTTGCCCACATTTCTTTTCGGGTTGCGGCGAGTTCTTCTTCGGTGAGGTTAATATCTGCATTTGCCCATAAGCCTTTGATGCTTTTGATTGGGGTTTTAGGCGTTGTTTTAGCTTGCAAAAACTCGGCAAATTCTAATAGTGCTTGCTGTTTGTCGATTGGTAAGGTTTTGATGACTGCAATTAAGGTTTCTTCGATTTTAGGTAGTGTTTGCATGAGTTTGACTCCGTTTAATTATTAGATGATGAGAAAACTAATCTTCTTCATTCTTTTTTCTTAACCCGTTTTTTCTTTTCGACTTTGAGTAGTGGCGCACTTAGGGCTTCATAGAGGCTAAATAAATACTCGATGCGGTTGAGTTCGCTTACGAAGGGTTGAGGACGATAGCAAAGGTCTACGGCTTTGTCTAGGGCTTGATGGGCTTTTACCAAGTCGGGCGGCATGGTGAGGGGATCGTAAAGATCGGCGAGGCTGGATTTGACCTCCCCCTGCCCCTCCTTGAAAGGAGGGGAGTAAGACTCCTTTTCTTCTTGTCCCTCTTCTTCAATCTTCTCTTGTTCCCCTCCTTTCAAGGAGGGGCTAGGGGAGGTTCTTACTTTCTCTCCTTTCAAGGAGGGGCTAGGGGAGGTATATTTCTCGCGCACCGCCAAAACCACTCGCGCCGCATCTTCAACTTTTTGCTTTTGTTTGTCGCTGACGTTTTTAGGGAATGGATAGTTGTTGTAAACGATTGTATTGGAATAGCGAAAATCACTTTTTAATCTTCCACAAACATACCTAACCCAAGTCATGTGCATTTCTGAAGTGAGAATGCCAAAGAGATATAAGCTAGAATCAGCAATAAAAGAACAAAGATTGCTTGGAACTATATTTTTATCAATAAATCCAAAAGGCACATATTTTCTATTCTCAGATGAAACTAATGGAACGATAATTGCGGAATCTGGATTATGCTTATCTCTGAAAGTTGTAGGATATTCAGCTAAAAAACGAGCTTGCTTATCAGGACTTGCCAATCGTATTTGTCTCACATTTTCTATCCTTTTCATTACCAAAGGCATTTTCTTTAATTCCTGCGGCTGGGCATCAACTAGCCAAAGACACCATCTACTTTTCCCATTTATAAACTCATCTGAACCAATAAATTGCTTAAAATATTTAGCTGATAAAGGCTCTGCTTTAGTAAATTGATCTTTCTCTTGATCGTTAAAAATCAAGTTCCCCCCATCTATAGCCTTATTTCCAGCTAACATTGAGGGTACATTACAAATTGGCTTAGTTCTTTTAAGAATTACTAAATCATTCCCCTCAGCCAAATACGGATTAATGTTTCTAACTTTTTTTTCCGTCGGTTCACCCTTAATATCTACGTAATCAAAAATCCTTTTATTTTCAACATCCTGCAACCCAAAGCCAATAATCACACAATGCACAGCCGCATTACCTTTTGCCTCATTACTCCAACTAAAAGTCCGATGGGCAAAATGAATCTTAATCTTGTACCTATTGTAAAGCTCTTGCCAGAGAATCCCAACTTGCTCACCTTGAGATATGGAACTAGTGCTAACGAAAGCACATTTGACCACCCCTAGCCCCTCCTTCAAAGGAGGGGGACAAGAGTTTAGATAATCAGCGGCTTTCAAATACCAAGCGCAAACATAATCCAATACACCAGCACCATTCACCCCCGCAAAAATCTTCTCCATATCCGACTTCTGCTCAGCACTTTGCAAATGCTTACCCACAAAAGGCGGATTCCCTAAAATATAGTCAAAGACCACCCCCTGCCCCTCCTTCAAAGCAGAGGAGTAAGACTCTAGCTCTTGTCCCCCTCCTTTCAAGGAGGGGTTAGGGGAGGTTCTTAAATGCTCTCTAACATCCTCTAACACTTCCTCTAAGTTCTCAAAAATCAAATTATTGGCATAACGCAACACCGTAATTCCCACACTCCACAAAAATTCATCCCTAACCGCATCATATTCCCTACCCTCCTGCGTAAAATGCTGACCACCATCCAACTCGATCGCTAAATTAGCACTCGGACAAAAGAAATCCAAAATATAATTACCAATTGAATGTTGTCTTCTAAACTTAAACCCATTCAACTGCTTGCCCTGCAAAGCTTTCCATAAAGTCACCTCCGCAGAAGTCGCATTATTCCGCAACTCTCGCCGAAAATCTTTCTTACTAGCAAGATTACTAATCGCCTTATAAGGAACTTGCTCTATTAATTCTTGTCCACCTCCTAACTCTTGTCCCCCTCCTTTCAAGGAGGGGCTAGGGGAGGTTCTTACCCGTTCGCCTTGCATAGACAAACTGAAAGAATTTGTAGATACTCTCGGAACCATCCCTAGCCCCTCCTTTGAAGGAGGGGAACAAGATCTCCAATCAATCCGCAAAGAATTGCCATGCACAATCTTCGCCGCCTTCTTCAATGGCAACCGCACAAAATACTGCCCAAACTCATTGCTCACCTTCACATTCATCTGATGATCGATTAACCACATCGCTACCTCAGCCACCCGCACCGCAAACTCATCATATTCAATCCCCGCAAACTGATCCACATCCACTTGAATAATTGAGCTAACATCCGTCACCAATTGCCCACTCTTATTTAACTCCAACAAAATCAAAATCTCTAAATCACGCAACTCTCGATAAGTAATAATCAAAAAATTACCGCAACCACAGGCAGGATCAAGAAAATGCAAATTCGCAATCTTTTTATGTAACTCCTCTAACCTGTTGCGATTGCCCTTAGCTTTCTCAAACTCAGTATAAAGATCATCCAAAAAAAGCGGCTTAATCAACTTTTGGATATTTTTCTCAGAGGTATAATGCGCCCCTAAATTTCGCCTCTCCGTCTGATTCATCACCGCCTGAAACATCGATCCAAAAATTGCAGGGGAAATCTTACCCCAATCAAACGCACAAGCCTCTAACAACATCTCGCGCATCTGCTTATCAAAAGCAGCAGGTTGCACTGTCTCCTCAAACAACTTCCCATTCACATAGGGAAACTGCGCCAAATTCTCATCTAAATTCTTTAAACGGCGTTCATTCGGCGTATTCAAAACATGAAAAATCGAAGCAATGTGCATTGCTAAATCGCTACCATCTTCCTTTGTGTGCAGATCGATATATTCCCAGAAAATCCCCTTATTAAAAATCCCCGTATCATCCGCAAACATACAGAACAAAAGTCGCACCAGATATACCTCTAAGTCATGCCCTGTATAGCCAATCTCCTTAAGGCGATCATGCAACTTGCCCATCAATTCTGCCGCCGCAATATTGACAGGATCTTCATCCTTATAAACCCGTTTCTCATATCCCGCCATAAAGCCGAATAGATGCACATGGTTCACAAAATCCTTTAACTCAAACTCGTGACTAGCATCCGTATCCAAATCATAGAGCCTGAATTTCTGGAAATCCGACACCAAAATATATTTGGGTAACTGAGAACTTGCACCATTCTGGAAAGGGGTTGCAAAGAGAGTAAAGATGTGAAAAAAAGGGCGTAGTAGTAAATTAAATAACGATTATGGAAAGCATCGTTAAGCACGCCCAAGGTTTAGTGTATAGCCTAATTTGTCTGATGCCAAGTGTGTATCAAAAAGCAAGTCTGAATGCAATATTAGGGCTATTTCTGGAAGCGCAAGGGCATCCCTATCCAGAACATACACAGGTAAAATCAGCGAGTGCATTAAGCCGATTTCTCAATCACTATAACTGGTCAACAAGAGGACTAATTCGAGCAACAAGGCTGTCAATTTTGGGGCAAATCGCCAAGCATCGCCCATCGAAGAGAGTGCCATTAAAGATACTGATAGACCTGACCACCTTAGAAAAAAGCGGCAAGTTTTTACATTTGAGCAATCCCACCCCAAACGAACCAGACCCATGGGTGAGAATCCTCAACGGAAAGCGAGGACTACATCTGGTTGTACTGTATCTGGTCTATGGAGAGTGGCGCGTACCATGGAGTTTTAGAGTATGGCGCGGCAAAGGATACTCCAGTCCCTCTGACTTAGCTTGTAAGTTATTGGGGACAGTACCCAAGCAACTAACCCAAGGCAAGACTGTGATTGTCCTTGCTGATACTGAGTTTAGTACGGTGAAGTTTTTCAATGCTGTCCGCGCCAAGTCTTGGCGCATCGTTGTCGGTGTCCGCAACAATCGTAAACTTCAAGATGGACGTACCGTCAAACAACTTTATCCCCATGGCAAACGTGGACAACTAATTTTACTGGAAGGGCTAAGTACGCCTTTGACGATCTCTTGGTTCTGGCTCAAAAGAGCCGATAGTAAACGGGAGTTACGCTTTGTGGTCTCTTCTCATCCTTATTCTGGCGCTTATCTGGTGATGTTAGGTCGTAAGCGTTGGGCGATTGAGGGATTCTTCAAAACCATCAAACATCGCTTTGGTTTGCATTGTTTTGGGCAATCTACAAAACTTGGCGTTTATCGTTGGCTTATCCTCTCTCTGCTTTCTTATCTTTTGGCTCATTGGATTGATCAATGGTCGTTTCCTCCCATCTTGGACTGGAAAGCTACCTGTGATTTAACCCTTTCTGTTTTATTCCCTTCTGTCCTTTGGTTGAAACTTCTCAGGTATCTTCAAATTAGTGCCGATATTGCTGCTCGTCATGGCTTTGAAATTATTCTCAAACCCATTCCCACTTGACTCTTTCACGAATGCTGCAAGATCTCAGGTAACTCATGCTCCTTTAAATTTGGGAAATAATCCTTAGCCTGTTGTGTTGCCTTATCTAAGTCCTTGCCCCTAGACTTATGCTCTACCAAAATTGTCCCCTTCCATAGTAGATCGATAAAGCCTTGCTTGTTATCTGCCTTTTTAATTGGTAGCTCAAAACTTCCCACCCGCCGTCGTGAAATACCAAACACATTAAAAAAGTCATTCCAGAAAGATTGAGATTCTGACTTCTCTGAAGTCTCATTTTCCCATTCCTTAGAAAAGGCGATCGCCCTTTGCTTAATCTCATTCCAACTTAGAGGCATATCTGGAAAGGCTATGGCATGATTTTAGATAATCTTTATACTAGCATTTGTTTTCTAAAATTACCTATAATTAACTTAAGGGGAGAACTCAGCAAGAAAAAAGAGATCGCCTGCGTTCTCTAATCTCTAGCAAAAAACAAGAATTTGAAAACTCCCGTTCGATTTAATCAGAGTAAAATCGTCTCAACATTTATTTGAGGTAAACCATTAGGTTGCAACTAGAAATTAAATCCGATATTTATAAAAACTCTCTAATTTTGCCGTTAACTTATCTAAATTATTATTGTCAATAGCTTGCCACCATTACAGGAGAAATAGACACCCCATGCTTAAACCGATCACCCTTCAAGTCGAAGCCCCCATCGCCGAGGCATATCAAAATACAACCCCTGAAAATCGCCAAGCATTACAAACACTTGTCAGCATCTTTTTACAATGTGTTTCCCAATCAACCCCACTCCAAAAAGTAGTCCAAGAAATTCGTTTAGAGGCACAGCAAAAGGGACTTACTCCCGAAATCTTAGAGGAAATCCTCAAGGATGACTAAACTAAGATTAGTAATCGATACCAACATCTTGATCAGCGGCTTAATGTCTGTAAATTCGTTACCCCAGAAGCTTTTCGACTATGCCACATCTCAAGCAATACTCCTGATGTCAGATGAAGTTCAATCAGAAATAGAAAATGTCATCAGCCGCCCCAAACTCCAAAAATACATCACCTTAGAACAGCGTAATAAATTTCTAACGGAGTTAAGCCAGCAGGTCGAAAGAGTCACAATCAACCAGAAAATTCGAGCCTGTCGAGACCCTAAAGATAATAAGTTTCTAGAGTTATCTGTCTGCGGTGAATCCGACTACATCATCACAGGCGATGCCGATCTTTTAGATTTACATCCATTTCAAAATATTTCCATCATCAAAGCCGCTAATTTTTTAACATTGGTTTAAATGGCATTGCACATATTCATAATGAAATGCCTGCAAAATAAACAAACAAGGCGATCGGCTCCTACACAAATCCAAACAAAAAAGCCCCTCCTTGCGGAGAGGCTTTTTTGTTTAGAGATGACTAGGTTAAAGATTAACCGTTGATAGCAGGAGCGCTCATAGCAACAGGAGCAACATCAACAGCAGCCAAATCGAGAGGGAAGTTGTGAGCATTGCGCTCGTGCATTACTTCCATACCCAAGTTAGCGCGGTTGATTACATCTGCCCAGCTAGGTACTACACGACCTTGGCTGTCTGCGATTGATTGGTTGAAGTTGAAGCCATTCAAGTTGAATGCCATTGTGCTTACACCCAATGCGGTGAACCAAATGCCGACTACTGGCCATAGTGCCAAGAAGAAGTGCAATTGACGGCTGTTGTTGAAGGAAGCGTATTGGAAAATCAAGCGACCGAAGTAGCCGTGGGCTGCAACGATGTTGTAGGTTTCTTCTTCTTGTCCGAACTTGTAACCAGCGTTTTGGCTTTCGTTTTCGGTGGTTTCACGAATCAAGCTGGAGGTTACCAAGGAACCGTGCATTGCACTGAACAAGGAACCGCCGAATACACCTGCTACTCCCAACATGTGGAAAGGATGCATCAAGATGTTGTGCTCTGCTTGGAATACGATCATGAAGTTGAAAGTACCAGAGATACCCAAAGGCATACCGTCAGAGAATGATCCTTGTCCGATTGGGTAGATCAAGAATACTGCGGTTGCTGCTGCTACGGGTGCGGAGTATGCTACTGCGATCCAAGGACGCATACCGAGACGGTAAGACAATTCCCATTCACGTCCCATGTAGCAGAAAATTCCGAGCAAGAAGTGGAAAATTACCAATTGGTAAGGACCACCGTTGTATAGCCATTCGTCAAGGCTATCTGCTTCCCAAATGGGGTAAAAGTGCAGGCCAATTGCGTTGGAGGAAGGTACAACTGCGCCAGAAATCATGTTGTTACCGAATAGCAAGCTGCCTGCTACTGGTTCACGGATACCGTCGATGTCAACGGGTGGTGCTGCGATGAAGGCGATTACGAAGCAAATGGTCGCTGCGAGTAAGCAAGGGATCATGATTACGCCGAACCAACCTACATAGAGGCGGTTTTCGGTGCTGGTGACCCAATTGCAAAACTGATCCCACAGTGACGCGCTTTCACGTCTTTGTACTGCTGTTGTCATTTTTGTGCTTTGGTTTAAAACTTATTTTTTATGTAAGCTTGCGCTCACATTTACAAATATATCAAATTGTAAAGTTTTGTCAACATTACTTTAGATAGAGGTCGAGATTACCGATCCAAATACCGATCCAAAAAAAGGGAGGTGCTTAGCACCTCCCTTTTTTTATTATTCGTAAACCCAAGCGGTTAAGTTAGGCTGCCATTCGACTAATTCTTCAGGCTTAAACCAAAGTGCAATCTCGGTTTGAGCAGTTTCGATCGCATCAGAACCGTGAATAATATTGCGTCCAATATTTACACCGAAGTCCCCACGAATTGTCCCTGGTTCAGCAGTAAGGGGATTGGTTGCGCCAATAATTTTGCGAGCTGAAGCAACTACACCATCACCTTCCCATACCATCGCGACCACAGGTCCTGAGGTAATAAAGTCCACTAGACCTGCAAAAAATGGTCTTTCTTTATGGACTGCGTAGTGGCTTTCGGCTAGTTCGCGGGTGGGTTGTAGCAATTTTAGCCCAACTAGCTTGAAACCTTTGGTTTCATAACGACGAATAATTTCTCCGATTAGGTGACGTTGTACGCCATCGGGCTTGACTGCCAAAAAAGTACGTTCCATGATCTCTGTAAAAATATTCCTAAGAGTATTAAGCAATTGTAAAGAAGTTTACAAACAGCATTATTTCATTTTAAGGAACGCAAATAATACAGTTTTTTAAAACGTCATCTAAAAGAGAATTGCACCGCCACTCTCTTTTAGATTTCTTACCAGCCATGCTCAGCAAGAAATTCTGGAGTTATTTCGGGATGCGCTAGACTACTGGGCGCTAGATGCCCCGATCTGAGAAATTTCTCAACATATTTACCTAAAACATCACCTTCTAAATGTACAGAGCTACCCAGATCGAGATATTTCAATGTGGTGTTGTCATAGGTATGAGGGATAACCGCAACTCGAAAATTTGTACCTGATTCATTGCAATTGGATACTGTGAGGCTGATCCCATTAATCGCAATACTGCCTTTAAAGACAATGTAACGCGCCACTTCAGGAATTGCCTCAAAGCTCAGTTCCCAAGAATTGCCGACTAGATAGCGATCGCATAATTTTCCCATCCCATCGATATGACCTGAGACAAAATGCCCACCAATGCGATCGCCTACAGCTAGAGCCATTTCTAAATTGACATACTTTAATTTGCGATCGCCTAAATTTGTCCGCCCCAAGGTTTCAGGAGATACATCCGCCACGAAATTAGTATCCGAAATATGGGTTGCGGTCAGACATACCCCATTTACGGCAATGCTATCGCCGATCGCAATCTTGCTGACCAGATCAGGACAATGAATCACAAGGTGATCGTGATCGCGTTGCTCAATGATGCCAATGGTTTGAACTAAGCCTGTGAACATTTGTGGGGTAATTGGTAATTGGTGATTGGCGACTGGTAATTGGCGGCTATTTTTACCGTTTTCCTCTTACCTTTTTTGTTTTTTTGTGAACAACAAAACCTGTAGCACGCGCTGCGCCTGCGCTACAGGTTTTGGTTTTGTTTATCTAATTGCACCCAGCTACTTAGGTCAGTTAACCGATGAATTGATCTTGCTGCTTGTTGAGCAAGATTTTTGGCAGGGCTTTGATCCCGATTCAGCCAAAATGCCGTGATGCCTATCGCAGTTGCCCCCTCATAATCTTCACTAAAGCTATCGCCAATATGCCAAGCCAGATCAGGCGATCGCTCAAGTTGGTGCTTTGCTAAAGCTGCTTCAAAAATAATTGACTCAGGCTTTGCTGCACCACTCTCCGTTGATATGGTGATCGACTCGAAATAATGCTCAAGTCCTAGGGCTGCAATTACTTTATAGACTCGACTATCAAAATTTGATAGCACACCGATGGTAATCCCCTGTTGTCGCCATGCATCTAAGGCAAGTCGCACATCTTCATATATAAACCAAGGCGCAGCAGTGGCAAAGTAAGCATAGAGCTGTTTGAAAAAAGCTTCAAAGTTAGCAAACTTGATCAAGTCCTCTGTTTGACTAAAGGTTTGCTCGGCTAGCGATCGCCACCATTGATATTCTGCGATCGGGATATCTGATTGGGGCAAACCAGGAAAGGCAATCCTTGGTGCTGATTGGAAACTTTGATAAAAAGAACGGTTAATCAGGTCTGCGTCTAACCTAACGTCAAAATCTGCCGCAACTTTTGCATATTGTTCGCCAACACTACCTTTAACACCAAATAGAGTACCGACTGCATCTAGATAAATAACCTGTGGCGATCGCATTAGATTTCGGAGAAATTACTGGGATAAACTATTGAACGTACTGATACAATGGCAGCCAAAGATTTTAAAAACCGCCTCCATTATTATGACAGGTATTCAGTTTCTAATGATTAGATGGTTAGGTTAAGGAGTACTTTTATGCGTATAAACAAGTTTGGTAAATTAATTCTATTGGTATTGATTGCCTATTCTCCTCTTCCTAGCTGGGCACAGACCACCACAATTGAAAAAACTGCCCCTGCATCTACAACATCTCCAGATCCTACAAAATCTAACCTAAGACCGTTATCAACAGTTAATCCAGTTAATAATAGTGGTGCGCCTTCCTTAAATGTCAGCGAATCCCAAGATACATTTCGCTACACTCTGGGCGCAGGCGATAATATTAAGATTGAAGTTTTTAATGTGCCAGAGTTATCAGGCAGCCAAACAATCGCCCCCGATGGAACGATTAATATTTCTCTAATTGGAGCAGTTAAATTAGAAGGATTGAGTTTAGAGGAAGCGAATGCCTTACTAAAAGCAAAGCTCAATCCTTTCCTAGTCCGTAACATTGTTAACATCTCCTTGCTGTCTCCCCGTGCGCTCAACATTGCTGTAGTGGGAGAAGTCAACCGTCCAGGCCCAAGATTTTTAAACTACGTTGGTGCTGGAGCCGTCGGTAACAATGTCAATGCAGCAACATTGACTAGAGCGATAGAATCTGCATCAGGAATTACTTCAAGAGCCGACATCAGTAATATTCAAATTTCCCGCCGTGATGGGACGTTAGGTCGTCGTATTATCAAAGTTAATCTCCAAAACCTCCTTGAGAAGGGTGATATCAGCCAAGATATTCGTATTCTTGATGGTGATTCAATCCTTGTCCCCCCATTACCTCTAGCAAGTGCATCTCAGACAAGACTCGTCAGTAACTCCACCTTCTCTCCAGATACCTTTACTATTCAAGTTGCGATCGTGGGAGAAGTTAATCGTGTCGGTACGCAAACCTTAGTATATTCGCGTAATGGCACTTTATCTACAGGGCTAACGGGCGCAACTACTGCCGCAGGAAATGCGTCCAATGGAGGCCCAGTTAACCTCAGCCGTGCATTACAAGCAGCCAATGGCGTGACGGAAATTGCCGATATTCGTAATGTCCAAATTTCTCGTTTGAATGATAAAGGACAGCGCACAATCGTCAAGGCAAATCTATTAGATCTCATTACTAAAGCCGATCTCAGTCAAGATATTACCCTTACCGATGGAGATCTCATTACTGTACCTCGACTCGAAAAAACTAATCCTACCGAATACCTACAAGTAGCTAAAGCGACTTTCTCGCCTACCGTCATTACGGTACAAGTTGTTGGAGAAGCAGTTCGTCCAGGACCGCTGCAACTACGTCCTAATAGTTCTTTTACCGAAGCGATCTCCTTTGCTGGCGGATTAACCAATGATGCAGATTGGCGTGCAGTTGAGCTTTATCGGGTTAATCCTGATGGTTCGATTATGCGTCGCAACCTTGTAGCTGATTTAAATCAACCTTTGAGTGAAGAATTTAATCCTGGACTACGCGATCGCGATGTGATCGTGATCCGTCCATCTTTCGGTTCCAGCATTCTTAGCTCAGCTACTAGGTTTCTTGGTAATATCGTGACTCCTTTCTCACTTATAAACAATCTTTTTAGAAATTTTTAGAATAGAAACATGAAGATATTGGTTACTGGCGGTGCGGGCTTTATTGGGTCACATTTAGTTGATCGTCTGATTGAGGCGGGGAACTCAGTTATATCCCTTGATAATCTCTATACGGGGCGTAAAGTCAATAATGCCCACTGGCTAGAACACCCTAACTTTCAATTCATTGAGCATGATGTTATCAATCCCATTGATATTGAGCAGGTCGATCAGATCTATCATCTTGCCTGTCCAGCTTCACCTGTACATTATCAAGCCGATCCCATTAAAACTGCCCAAACCAATTTTTTGGGAACTTTTAATGTTTTGGAATTAGCTAAGCGATGTAAAGCAAGAGTTCTCCTTGCCTCAACATCGGAAGTGTACGGCGATCCTTTAATTCATCCGCAAACCGAAGACTATTGGGGCAATGTTAATTGCACGGGGATTCGCAGTTGTTATGACGAAGGAAAGCGAATCTCCGAAACTCTGACCTTTGATTACCATCGTCAATTTGGTGTTGAAGTCAGAGTTGCTCGTATTTTCAATACCCACGGAGTCAGAATGTTAGAGAATGATGGACGGGTAGTCAGTAATTTTATTGTGCAAGCCCTTAAGGGAATTCCGCTTACGATCTACGGAGATGGCTCTCAGACCCGTAGTTTCTGCTATGTATCCGATCTCGTTGAAGGATTAATCCGTCTCAATAATGGCAACTACATTGGCCCTGTAAATCTCGGTAATCCTGGGGAGTACACCATTCTACAATTGGCGCAGACAATTCAACGGCTAATTGATCCCACGGCTGAACTGGTATTCAAACCCTTACCTCAAGATGATCCCCAACGTCGTCAGCCTGACATTTCACGCGCTAAGTTCCATTTAGGATGGGAGCCAACCGTTCCATTAGAAGAAGGCTTAGCAAAAACAATCGCCTATTTCCGCGATCACTTATCGGTTAAATAGACGTTGTGAAATGTCAACTAAATCAACTATTCCTAAATCAATAGTTTTTGACAAGTTTTTGGCAGTGCAAAACACTTACAAAACATCACTTTCCAGATTGAGATCATCAAGTTAAATTAGGTAAGAAAAATTCATGCGTGTTTGTGTAATTGGAACTGGTTATGTAGGATTGGTAACAGGTGCTTGTCTTGCCTACATTGGTCATGACGTAGTTTGCGTGGATAATAACGAAGAGAAAGTCAAACTGATGAAATCGGGGCAATCACCGATTCATGAGCCAGGGCTACCTGAAGTGATATCTGAGTCAATTCGTCAGGGCAAAATTGAATTCACAACGGATATTGCCGCAGGGGTTAATCATGGCGAAATTTTGTTCATTGCCGTGGGGACACCTTCACTTCCTGATGGTCGCAGTGATATGCGCTATGTTGAAGCTGTGGCTCGCAGTATTGGCGAAAGTCTCACTGAGGGATATCGGGTCATTGTCAACAAGTCAACTGTACCCATTGGCTCTGGTGACTGGGTTCGGATGATTGTCCTTGATGGGATGGGTGGAAAGAGTAGTAGCGACAAAATCCAGTTTGATGTAGTGAGCAATCCTGAATTTTTGCGAGAAGGTGTAGCGGTTTACGATACCTTTAATCCCGATCGCATTGTGGTTGGTAGTGGTAGCGATCGCGCTCTTCAACTGATGCAGGATCTGTATAAACCAATTATTGATCGTTCCTATGCTGAGGATAAGAGCTTACCCCCAGTACCTGTGGTGGTCACAGATCTAAACTCTGCGGAAATGATTAAATATGCTGCGAATGCTTTTCTGGCTACCAAGATTAGCTTTGTCAATGAGATTGCAAATATTTGCGATCGCGTTGGCGCAGACGTAAAGGAAGTTGCTAAAGGTATTGGACTAGACTCGCGGATTGGCTCCAAATTCCTACAAGCGGGAATTGGCTGGGGTGGTTCTTGCTTTGGCAAGGATGTCTCCGCCTTAATCTATACAGCTGAAGACTATGGCTATTCCACCGAAATCCTGAAGGCATGTGTGCGCGTCAACGAACTTCAGCGTACCCTCGTCGTAGAGAAGCTACAACAGGCTCTGAAAATCCTCAAAGGTAAAACCATTGGTCTATTGGGAATGACCTTTAAGCCTGACACCGATGATATGCGGGATGCCCCTTCACTCACCTTGATCGATCAATTAAGCCGCTTGGGTGCGAGGGTCAAAGCCTATGATCCTCTAGTTTCGCAATCAGGATTACGCCAAGGTTTTTCTAACGTGATTGTGGAAACAGATCTAGAGCGTCTCGCTGATGGTTGTGATGCAGTGGTATTAGTGACAGATTGGCAAGAGTTCTTGACGATTGACTATGCCAAGATGTTAACGCTCATGGCACATCCCGTCATTATTGATGCTCGTAATTTCCTTGACGGCAAGGCTCTCGAAGCTTTGGGCTATAAATACATTGGTATTGGTCGTTAAGTAGCTGGGCGCAATTAAAAATAAAACCAAAAAAGCTATAGCGCACGCGCAGCGTGCGCTATAGCTTTTTTGGTTTTATAAATGGCGGCGCTTAGCGCCGCCATTATTGCCTAGCTGCTATACTAACTGTTGACCAATCAAAAGTGCAAAACCATGTCCAAGCAAGATAAAGATGGTAAGCGCAATAAATCGAATAAAAAAGAGAATCAGGCAAATACAACTATCTCTTTAAGTGGTATTCCTAATAATTTTAAAGAGCAGAATGACCAAGTAGGTGGACAAGAAGATGATCTAATCCAGCTTCCGAAGTTATCAAAAAAGACCTACGAAAAAGAACTTCAGCGTTTACAGATAGAGCTGGTCAAACTGCAAGAATGGATTAAGCAGGAAGGTTTGAAGGTTGTCATTCTGTTTGAAGGTAGAGATGCTGCGGGTAAAGGGGGCGCTATTAAAAGCATTACCCAATCACTTAATCCACGGATTTGTCGAGTTGTGGCGTTGGGTAAGCCTTCCGATCAAGAGCGCACTCAGTGGTATTTTCAGCGCTATACTGCGGAGTTGCCTGCGGCGGGAGAAATGGTACTGTTCGATCGCAGTTGGTATAACCGTGCAGGTGTTGAACATGTTATGGGTTATTGTTCTCATGAGGAATATGTCGAATTTTTGCGCTCCTGTCCTGAGTTTGAGAATATGCTTCAGCGATCGGGAATTATTTTGATTAAGTATTGGTTTTCTGTGAGTGATAATGAGCAGGAAAAGAGATTTAGCGATCGCATTAAAGACCCTCGTAAACGCTGGAAGTTTAGCCCAATGGATTTAGAAGCCAGAGCGCGTTGGGTGGAATATTCCAAAGCGAAGGATGATATGTTTAACGCAACGGATACCAAACTATCGCCTTGGTATGTGATTGATGGTGATGATAAGCGTCGGGCAAGACTCAATTGTATTAATCACTTATTGGCAAAGATTGCCTATGAGGATGTACTACCAAAGCCTTTTGAATTACCTCCATTGCAAAATAAAATGGTATATGTTCGTCCACCAATTTATCTCCAGAACTTCATTCCTGATGTGACAGCACATTTAGAATAATTACTGATGTTATGTGAGAGACTTATTTTGTGATTGCTGCGTCAATTTGCTCCATACTGAGCGATCGCAACAAACTTGCCTGTGCGGATGGGGCAGAAATATTTACAAAGTATTCAGGGGTTAGGTAACTGGCATAGCTTGATTCTTGAACTAGATGGGTTTTAAAGAAAGCAACACTCAATAGTTTTAGGTAATCTTGTGATGCAACGGGATTTGCCCCTGCCAAAGCATTGCTGACTTCAGGACTCAGGCGATCGCCTGAGGTGATGGCGGTAACTGCCGTATGTCCTGCTTTATTAAATAGTACTAAATAGCGATTTTGGGTCGTCAACCATGTAAAGGGGATAATTTGCTCAGAGACAACTGGGGCAAAGGTGTCTCCAGAACTACCGACAATTGCGATCGGGCTGGTAATTTTGCTGAGAGCAGCTTTACCTAAAACATGGCTAGTCACAGGATTAACAGCAATCACTGCGGCGATTCTTGGATCTCCCAACTTATAGGTTTGATTTGGTAGTCCTAGTGCCACGCATTGCAATAACAGCGATGCATTCCATTTATATTTACCTTGACAGACTTCTGCTAGATCCGCAGATTGGATTTGGGCATCACTAACCAAAGCGAGGGCAGCATACCCACCGAAGGAGTGACCAATCATGCCCACATTTTTCCAATTGATATTGGCAACATAGGGATTATCCACTTTAGGCGATTTTTCTAGAAAGTTTAGAACCGCAGTAATATCGTGGGGGCGATCAATAAAGCTTTCTGGTGGTGCAATTTCGCTGGCAGCACCAATGATTAATTTATCTAGTTGCTCAGCGCTACTTGTTGGTGACACCGTTAACACTACCGCAAATCCATAGGATGCTAAATGCTCTGCTAAATAGAGAAGTGGTTCGCGACTAGAACTTAAACCGGGGTAGATGACGATTGCAGGAATGGATGTCTTGAGGTTGGCATTGTTAATTTGGGGAACAAATAGGTAAAATGGAATTTCATATTTACCATTGAGCGCAGGTGCAGTTAGGCTGTATCGCTGCCATTTTGAGCCAGCCGCATTACGTAAATCAGGTAACTGGAGTGGTAATGGGGCTGATGGAGATGGAGTTGGAGTTAATGCTGCCTGTTTGGTTGCCTCGGTATTGACCATCTGCACCACCTTTTGAGTATTTTGTAGCAGATCACTTAATTCCCCAACGGTTTGTAGTCCTGCTTGAATATCAAAGTAGATGTCTGAAGTGGGGAATTTGCGTAGGAAATTGAGCAATGACAGTCCATTCTGTTTATCAACTGTTGCTAAAACCGCAGCAGCACGAATTGCTCGATTTCCCGATAGATTAGGCGCAGTTTTGATAAAATCACCCAAGATATCTAATGCTCTTTCGCCTTGAGAGGTATAGAGAAATCGAGACAGTAAAACTACGGAAATATCTGCCCTCTCTGTCAGAATGCGCCGAAAAGTCGCCATGTCAGATGCGGAAATATAGCGCGATGCCATATCTAATGCTCCACGCAATTCTCCTGTTTTGGAAAAAGTCTCTAGATCGTCTACTGAGACGGAAACCTCAAAAATATTAAAACGGAAATTGACGGTATCGGCAGCTTCGCTAGGCTTAGCATTGATTCCTAAACCAATTGCACTTAGCAAAATCATCAGAGCAGCGGATTTAGAAACCAATCTTGAGGAAAAATTGGCGATCGCATTAGATAAATATTTCATGTTTAGATCAATCTATGGGGCTTTTCTAGAGGCTAACATGAAAATAATCTTGAATTAATTTAAGCAGTGTCAATCTATAGAATTCAGTATTTTCTAGTTCTAAATGTAGTATTCCTAAAAAGGAAAGGATTTATTGAGTTAAGGATAGGCGGCGCTTCGCGCCACCCATCCTTTATATCGCATATATCGCAAAGTGCTTTCTAAACTAGCTCACAGGCTCTATGCCTTTGAATGAAAGATCAGATGAAAACTTGTCCCTGTCTCACAGGATAGATCTAGGCTTGCTCTTAGTTGTTGGGTTAAAATGCGTACTAATCTTAGTCCAAGGGAAGCAGTTGACTTAATATCAATATTGTCAGTCATCCCAATTCCATTATCGCGAATAATCAAATGTAATTTATCTTCATCGACAACTTCATAGAGAGCCACCTCAATTAATCCCTTCATATTGTCCGAAAATGCATGTTTAAAAGCATTGGTTAGTAGCTCATTCACAATTAAACCCACCGAGATTGCGGTGTCAATATTTAATAAGGTGGGACTAAGATCTAATTTGAGTTCGATTTGCGAAGTATTAAAACTAGTGGAGCTATAAAGATTGCTCACTAGACGTTGGAGATATTCACAAAAATCAACCTTGCCTACATCCTGAGACTGATATAACTGCTCATGAATAAGCGACATGGTATGAATGCGCCTTTGACTATCGGAAAGGCATTGCAAGGCTTCAACATCATGGACATACCTTGCTTGCATTGAGAGTAAACTATCAACTACACTTAAGTTATTCTTCACCCGATGATGGACTTCTCTTAATAGAACTTCCTTCTCCGCAAGGGATGACTGTAATCGAGTTTCGACTTCTTTTAATTTGGTAATATCTGAGGCAGCTCCGATCGTTTGTTTAACCGTACCATCAGGATTGCAGAGAAACACGGTTTCTTGACTGTAGAACCATTTCCAATTGCCATGAACATCCTTCATCCGATATTCAAATAGAAATAAGTCCTCAAATTTTTTGGAACGAACGCTAATGTAATGCGCTTTGATCTTCTCTAAATCATCGGGATGGATAACGATATCTAGTAAGGAATCCCCCATTGCTTGAATTTCTAAAGGGGTATATCCAAGAATATGGTGAATGGTCTGATTACAGTAAATATTGCGGCTTTCCTCAATATCGTAAATATAGATAATATTAGGCGTTGTATCCGTAATCCGTTGAATAAACTGTTGGCTTTCCTTGAGGGCTTGTTCTGCTTGCTTGCGCGTTATGGCGATCGCAATGTAAGTGACGATTGTTTGCGTTAATTGGACTTCTTCTTCGTTGAATTGTCGAGGGCTATCAAAATAGGCGAAGATATCTCCCAAATGGCGGTTTTCGTACTCTAGAGGAAATACAGCCCATGCACCAATATTTTCGGCATGGCAGATCGCTTGTAAAATGCGATCACTAGGAAATATGGCGCAGTGCGGAAAAGTTCTTGATTTTAACTCTGAGCGATCGTAGGCACTTTCAAAAAAATCTTCGATCGCTTGTTTGTAGTCTTCACTAATACCAACAGATTCTTGATATTTCAAACTGTAGTTAACATCAGCAGTGATCAGTGCTGCGCGCGAAGTTCTTAGGGCTGGACAGATGCCATTTAAAGCAATTTGATAAATTTCTTGGACTGTCTGGGCTGCGTTCAAAGCGGACACAAAGTCGTACATCAGCCTCAGACGAGTAAGCTGCAAATTTAACCGATCTTCATTCAGTTGTTGATCGGCGATCGTTTGCACCAGTTGTAAATTAACATCCTTGAGTTCTGTGCGGATTCTAGACATTGGATTCACCTCCGACGATCGCATTTCTAATTCTCAAGCTAGGAGACCCGCAACCAACGGCAAGCCCACTCTGTCCGCCTTTGCCACAACCGCCCGACTCATCCCACAAAAAGTCATCGCCGATCGCTTCAATATCCGCTAAGGTCTCAAATACATTCCCTGAAAGGGTAACATCTCTGACTGGTTCGGCAATTTTGCCATCACGAATCATCCAAGCTTCGCCAGCCGTAAAAGTAAACATCTCGCCATTGGTCATGCCCCCTTGCCAGTTCTTGGCATATACGCCAACGGGAATATCATGGAATAAATCAGCTATAGGGGTTTGACCGCGACCAATCCAAGTATTCGTCATGCGAACGATTGGAGGATAATGATAATCTAAGCATCGGGCATTGCCTGTCACTTGTTCACCGAGTTTGCCTGCGGTTTCGCGAGAATGTAGTCTACCTACTAATACCCCATCTTTAATTAATTGGGTTGTAGTTGCAGGTACACCTTCATCGTCATAGAGATAACTGCCACGATGCTCTACGGGTGCAGCACCATCAAAAATTTGGAGATCCTCAGAGCCAAACCTGCGTCCAATGCTCATCGTTTCTAGCATGTCGGGATTTTCATAGAGCATATCTGCTTCTGATAGATGTCCAAAGGCTTCATGGACAAATAATCCTGCCAGAATTGGATCAATTACAACGGTATAACTATTGCCTTGCACATTAGGTAAATCTAGAGCTGTAACTGCGCGTTGTGCCGCCCCAATTACCTGATGATCGAGGTTTAACAAGTCTGTATAGGCTCGCCTTGAGCCAAAAGTTTCTCGACCTGTTTGAACGATCTCTCCATTTCTTGCAGTTGCTGAGCAGCGCATTTCCCAGTCCGCCCATTCTTGCTCGATCATTGTGCCTTCGGAATTGGCAAATATGACTTGCTGCGTACAGTCTCCGTAGCGAACGGCTGTACTTACTACTCGGTCAGAAACCGATCGCAAAATATCGGTGTAGTAACTACATAAATTCTTCTTCGCCATCAGATCGATGCGATTAGGATTGTCTTTAATTAGTGATACTTGCGCCTGTACGGGGACAACTTCAGCCAGTACTGTTTCCTCGTTGCCTACCCACTTTGCCGCAGTGAGTGCTTCTTGAAGTTTATGCTCTAAATTGCCAAGGTCATTAAAACTTGCAAATCCCCAGCCGCCTTTGTGACAAGCCCTTACCTGTCCGCCGATGGAAATACCTGTACTCAGGGTTTCGACTTTACCACTGCGTAAAAAGATATCCGCACCCTGCGATCGCTCTAAGCGAATCGCAAAAAAATCTACTTGAGATTTGTACTTGTGTACTAAGTCTGAAAGTTGATCCTTAACTTGCCATATATCCATATCCAAAGCTCACAAGAACAGGTGGGGAATGTATCTCATCTGCGATTATGACACAAAAATATCGTTTTTGTGTACTGGGAGCATAAATTCATAGCTATATTTCTATAAAAATCAAATATATATTTCTATTGATTGTGTCCTCACAGTAAACACAAGAAAGTTGCAGCCAAACTTTCTGCTGATCGCTATTTCAAAACTGGAAAACTAGATTCTGTCTATATTTAGGGAACATTTGGGTGGGGAAAACGACTAAAATAGAAGTTAAGGAGGTGATGCAATTATGCTGCGTACCAATAATCTCCTCAAAGATATGGCGATCGCTTTGTTAGTGATGTCCTCAAGCTTGTTCGTAAGTTCCTCAATTAATTCGCAAAACCAACCACAACAGGCGATCGCTGCTTTAGGTAATGGCAGTTATCAATTTTGTAGTAAGCCCAAACCTCAAAAGCTCGATGGTGCGGGTGTCTGTTTTAACTTCACGAAAATAGGCGATCGCGTGGATGGATATTATGGCTATCCGCATAGTGATGACTTGATCTGTCTAAGGGGGAAAGTGCTTGGCAATACAGTTGCGGGGGAAGCCCTAGCAGTTTCTTGGGCTGGTAGAGAATGGACTAATATTCCTAAAACTGAATTTAAATGGGATGAAGAAGGTCATTTAGACCTCAATCATTACAAAATTATTCGTAGTTCTAAGGGCAATGATAGAGGCGATCGCAATGAATGGATTTTATTCCAACAAGCTACATTAGACATTGCAGGATTCTATCGATATTCACAACCTTTAATGACTTCCCCATCCCAACTTTGTCAATGGTAACAAAAGCTAATGTGTCGCACACTACGCAGACGGTACATTGGTGGTCTGTTGATTATTCTCAATAAGAGATTCACTTCGCAATACTATCTTTCTATTGTCAATAATCACTTCCTTCCGTAGAAGAGACAATTAGCTAAAACTAGAAGCGTGAGCCGCCCGCATAGCCGACGGCTCACGTAAAATCGGCTTTTTCGAGTCTGCATCCCCTGATTGGATTAGATTTTGCGAGTTAACTTTTGTAATAAGATTACTGCTATTTTCTTGAGGGATTAATGGATAAACCTATAATAGAACTGAAAGATAAAGACACTCTTATCTTTCAGACACAACATTGGAGGTTAAAGCAATGTATGTAGAATGGCAGGGCTTTACGGAAGGCAGTTGGACAAAAGAGATTAACGTTAGAGATTTTATCCAAAAGAATTACACACCTTACGAAGGAACTGCTGAGTTTCTGGTTGCACCAACTACTAGAACCCAGCAGCTTTGGAGTGAAGTGCTAGAACTGATGAAACTAGAACGCCAAAAGGGGATTTTGGATGTTGATACGAAGGTTCCTGCTGGGATCACTGCCCATGATGCAGGATATATTAATCGTGAACTAGAACAAATTGTCGGCTTACAGACAGATAAGCCCCTCAAACGCGCCATCATGCCCTATGGCGGTATCCGTGTGGTGAAAGCGGGACTGGAAGCCTATGGTTATCAACTTGATCCTGCCACAGAAGAAGTCTTTACTAAATATCGCAAAACCCATAATGATGGCGTATTTGATGCCTATACCACGGAAATGCGGAAGGCAAGGAAATCGGGGATCATTACAGGCTTGCCCGATGCCTATGGACGGGGAAGGATTATTGGCGATTATCGTCGGGTAGCGCTCTATGGTGTCGATCGCCTCATCGATGACAAGAAGACCCAAAAGGAATCCCTTGATGTCGATGTCATGGACGAAGAAACCATTCGTCTAAGGGAAGAACTATCGGAACAAATTCGCGCATTGTTTGAACTCAAGGAAATGGCAGCGAAGTACGGCTTTGATATTGGTCGTCCTGCTATGACCGCCAAAGAAGCGGTGCAATGGCTCTATTTTGGCTACCTAGGGGCAGTCAAGGAACAAAATGGGGCTGCGATGTCCCTCGGTCGGGTTTCGACGTTTTTAGACATATATTTCGAGCGTGATTTGCAGAATGGCGCGATCGCGGAAACAGAATTGCAAGAATTAATCGATCATTTCGTAATGAAGTTACGCATGGTACGCTTCTTGCGTACCCCTGACTACAATGATCTATTCTCAGGTGATCCCACATGGGTGACAGAAGCGATCGGCGGTATGAGTGCCGATGGTCGGACTTTAGTTACCAAGAATAGTTTCCGATTCCTGCATACGTTGGTCAATCTGGGCGCAGCTCCAGAGCCTAACTTGACGGTTTTATGGTCAGAACATTTACCCGAAAACTTCAAACAGTTCTGCGCGAAGGTATCCAGCGATACCAGTTCCATTCAGTACGAAAATGATGACCTGATGCGTCCAACCTATGGCGATGACTATGCGATCGCCTGTTGTGTGTCAGTCATGCGAATTGGTAAGCAGATGCAGTTCTTCGGTGCGAGGGTCAATCTTGCCAAGACGCTACTCTATGCGATCAATGGTGGTAAGGATGAGAAGTCTGGGGAGCAAGTTGCGCCCAACTTCGCACCAATTACCAGTGCATATCTTGACTATCAAGAAGTCAATGATCGCTTGCAACAAATGATGGCATGGTTGGCGAAGGCATACATCAATACGCTGAATGTCATTCACTATATGCATGACAAGTATTGCTACGAGCGCATCGAAATGGCACTGCACGATCGCGATGTCTATCGAACGATGGCTTGTGGTATTGCTGGTCTATCGGTCGTCACCGACTCGCTCTCGGCGATTAAATATGCCAAGGTGAAGGTAATTCGCAACGAGCAAGGCTTGGCGGTAGATTACGAAACGGTCGGCGAATATCCCAAGTATGGCAATAACGATGATCGCGTCGATAATATCGCTGTTGACCTCGTGGCAAGGTTCATGAATGAGATCCGCAAACATCCTGCCTATCGCCATGCCGTACCTACGCAATCGGTACTCACGATTACTTCTAACGTGGTCTATGGTAAGAAAACGGGTAACACTCCCGATGGACGCAGGGCTGGCGAACCCTTTGCCCCCGGTGCAAATCCGATGCATGGGCGCGATTGTTGCGGCGCGATCGCCTCGCTCTCATCGGTTGCCAAATTGCCCTACAGCGATTGTCAGGACGGTATCTCGAATACCTTCTCGATTATGCCAAGTGCCTTGGGTAGACAGGAAAGCGATCGCACGAATAACCTCGTTGGTTTGCTCGATGGCTATTTCCACGATGGCGGTCATCACATTAACGTGAATGCCCTCGATCGCAGTACCTTAATGGATGCGATGGAACATCCCGAAAACTATCCCCAGTTGACAATTCGGGTTTCGGGCTATGCCGTGAACTTCATTAAGCTCACCCGTGAACAGCAAATGGATGTGATTAAACGCACATTCCATGAACGAGTATAGTTTTAAAAAAGTGCCGCTTGCGGCACTTTTTTAAACAAATAGGAGATTCTATGTCTGGAATTGGACGCATTCATTCGATTGAAACTTTTGGTACGGTAGACGGACCGGGGATCAGATTTATTGTATTTACTCAGGGCTGTCCCCTCCGTTGTCTCTATTGTCATAACCCAGACTGTCGCAATGCCCATGATGGGAAAGAAGTTACCGTTGACTATCTGATCGATGAGATCAAAAAATGTAAATCCTTCATTCGCAAAGGTGGCGTAACCGTCAGTGGTGGTGAACCTCTGATGCAGCCAGAATTTACCAGAGAAATCTTTAAGCGTTGTCATGAACTCGGCTTACACACAGCCCTTGATACATCGGGTTATTGTGCATTAGAAGTGGCGCAACCCGTTCTCGCCGAAACCGATTTGGTGTTACTGGATATTAAATCCTATATTCCCGAACTCTATTACCAAGTTACCAGTGTTTCCATCGAGCCAACCCTAGCCATGGCAAGATATCTCAGCGAGATCAAGAAACCTGTTTGGATTCGGTTCGTTTTAGTACCACATCTCACCGATAACATTGCTAATGTTAATCAACTTGCCGATTTTATCGTCACCTTAACTAATGTCGAAAGATTGGAAGTTTTACCATTTCACAAAATGGGGGAATACAAATGGGAGCAATTAGGCCTGCCCTATTCCCTCAAAGATACGCCACCAGCACCACCCGAACTAGTACAGCAAACGGTTGATATCTTCCGCGATCGCGGGATCAATGCCCTTGGGGCGGTAGGGATTTAACAATTACGAATTACAAATTACGAATGTTAATTCGTAATTTGTAATTCGTAATTCATAATTTGAATTGAGGAGTATTCACAGATGAAAGTTACGAATGTAGAAGAATTGGAATTGTTGATTCAGAGGGTAAAGATTGCCCAAGCGGAATTTGCTGATTTTACGCAGGAACAGGTCGATCGCATTTTCAAACAGGCAGCATTAGCCGCCAACGCAGCGCGGATTCCCCTTGCTAAGGCAGCAGTGAAGGAATCGGGTATGGGTGTCATTGAAGACAAAGCGATTAAGAATCACTTTGCTTCGGAAATGATTTACAACAAGTATAAGAATGATAAAACCTGCGGTGTCATCGAGTCGGACAAGCATTTTGGTTATGAACGTATCGCTGAACCTGTGGGAATTTTAGCGGGGATCGTCCCTGTGACTAATCCCACTTCGACCACGATTTTCAAGTCCTTGATTGCGCTGAAAACCCGTAATGGGATCATCTTCTCGCCCCATCCCCATGCGAAGGAATGTACGATCGCGGCGGCAAAAATTGTCCTTGAGGCAGCGATCGCGGCGGGCGCACCTCCCGATATTATCGGCTGGATTGATGAACCAACCGTGCCATTGTCGCAGGCGTTAATGCAGCACCATGATATCAAGTTGATTTTGGCAACGGGAGGTCCGGGTATGGTCAAGGCTGCCTATTCTTCGGGACATCCTTCTATCGGTGTGGGTGCGGGTAATACACCTGCCATCATTGATGAAACCGCCCATATTCAAATGGCAGTCAGTTCAATTATTCTGAGCAAAACCTTTGATAACGGCACGATTTGCGCTTCTGAACAGTCGGTTGTTGTCGTCGATGCTATTTATGACGCAGTTAGAGAAGAATTTATTAAGCGTGGTGCTTATTTTCTCAATGAGCAAGAACGCGATCAAGTTCGTCAGGTCATTCTCACCGAGGGGCGTTTGAATGCTGCGATCGTTGGTCAGTCGGTTGCGGCGATCGCCCAAATCGCAGGATTTGAAATCCCTGACAACACAAGGGTTTTAATTGGAGAAGTCGAGGCAATCAATAAAAATGAACCCTTTGCCTATGAGAAGCTATCGCCAATCCTTGCCATGTATCACGCTAAGGACTTCCATGATGCGGTTGATAAGGCAGAAGCATTAGTTCTGTTTGGTGGACATGGACATACTTCGGTGCTGTATACGGCTCCCAATAATCAAGAACATATTCGCTATTTCGAGCATAAACTAGAAACTTCGCGGGTACTGATCAATACGCCATCCTCTCAAGGTGCGATCGGGGATCTCTATAACTTCCGCCTCGATCCTTCGCTGACCCTTGGTTGCGGTAGTTGGGGTGGTAACTCTGTCTCGGCAAACGTCACACCCCATCATCTGCTCAATGTCAAAACCGCTGCCGAGCGTCGCGAGAATATGCTCTGGTTTCGCATTCCCCCAAAAATTTATTTCAAATCTGGTTGCTTGCCTGTTGCTCTGCGCGATCTCAAGGATCGCAAACGTGCTCTCATTGTCACCGATCGCCCTTTGTTTGAATTGGGCTTAACCAAAGAAGTGACCGACAGTTTAGAAGAAATTGGCATCGCCCACTATACCTTCTACGATGTCGAACCCGATCCTTCCCTCTCCACAGTCAATAAGGGCTTAGCTATTTGCAAGAGCTTCAATCCTGATGTGATTATTGCCTTTGGTGGAGGTTCTCCGATGGATGCCGCCAAAGTGATGTGGTTGATGTACGAACATCCAGAGATTGAGTTTGAAGGCTTAGCCATGCGCTTCATGGACATTCGCAAGCGCGTTTACGAATTGCCACCCTTGGGCGTAAAAGCAATTATGGTCTCGATTCCTACCACATCGGGAACTGGCTCGGAAGTAACTCCCTTTGCGGTTGTCACCGATGAGAAAACAGGGATCAAGTATCCTCTCGCTGACTATGCGCTGACACCCAATATGGCGATCGTCGATCCCTCGCTGACTCTGAATATTCCTAAACGCCTTACCGCTTATGGTGGTATCGATGCCCTCACCCATGCCCTTGAAGCCTATGTGTCTGTCCTCGCTTCGGAATATACCAATGGCTTAGCTCTTGAAGCAATTCGCTTATTGTTCAAATATTTGCCTAGTGCTTACAAAAATGGCGCTAACGATCCCAAGGCAAGGGAAAAAGTGCATTACGCGGCAACGATCGCAGGGCTTGCCTTTGCTAATGCTTTCTTAGGAGTCTGCCACTCGATCGCGCACCAGTTAGGCGGTACTTGTCACATTCCCCACGGTTTAGCCAACGCTCTGATGATTTCCCATGTGATTCGCTACAATGCTACCGATGTGCCCTTCAAGCAAGCGATCTTCTCGCAAAATAAATATCCCAATAGCAAGTGGCGCTATGCAAGGATTGCCGACTATCTCAATCTAGGCGGTGAGACGGAAGAGGAAAAAGTGGTAAATCTGATCGCAGCAGTGGAGGATCTCAAGCGACAAGTGGATATTCCTGCCACGATTAAAGATACATTGATTGAGCAAGGTATCGGTGAAGAGTTCTTTATGTCTCATGTCGAAGACATGGCAGATCGAGCTTTTGATGATCAATGCACGGGTGCAAATCCTCGTTATCCCTTGATTGCTGATCTCAAGCAATTGATGGTACAGGCATATTACGGCTAAAGATAACAGGCGGCGCAATGCGCCGCCGATCAGCCAGCAAGTCAAATAGCTTACAATTGAGATAGATACATTTCAACAATGCTTCTTCAAAAAATCAAGAATTAACTTCAGTAGGGTTTTGCATCATTTAGGTTTTCGTAGATATAGCTGTTTTCATTTTACCTAGGACAAAATGAAAATCCAAAATTCTTACTAGACTTGATTTTGAGCTTAGGAGGTAAGAACCTTATGGCACATAATTATCAAGAAAAAATTGTCTCTCTGTGGAGCGTTTTTCTTCTCGGGTTACTCTTCCATACCCAGCTAGGTTTAATGCCCCTATTTCATGGTCTAAATGTGGTCGTATCTCAGGCTCAAAATATGGAAGCGATCGCCCCAGTGATGTGGTTAATGCTCGCCTTTTTTGCGTTACCAATGGCAGCAATTGTTGGCACGGTGATGACCCATGCCAGACGATTTCGCACCATCCATTTCTGGTTTACAGCGCTATACACATTGCTAAATTTATCGCATCTGATTGCGGATCTGATGGTGCAGCCAATTATCTGGTATCAAATCGTGTTGATGTTGATTCTATTGATCATTGGACTGTTGATTAATCTAGTTGCTTGGCAATGGATGCATGATGGCAGAAATATTCATATGAAAGACAGTGAGAGGTTCGCTTAATCCTTTTAAATTTGCCGAACTCTTTTGAAAATAGTAATTGCCTGCATTAGCGAGCGCCTGTGCGTGGCTCAGCAATGATTCAGTGAATACAATGTCATTGCCTTGGCTGAGTCCTTCGACTCTAGCGGCGGTATTTACCGTTGTACCGAAATAATCAGAGCGTTCATTGAGGTTAACGCTAATGCAAGCCCCCGCATGAATACCAATTTTGAGAATGAGTTGCGGCTCTGTTGATTCAAATTGTTGATTAAAATACTGCATAGCCTCTTGCATTGTGATCGCTGCTTTCAACCCATCATCAGGTGAGGTAAAACTTGCCATAATCGCATCCCCAATAGTTTTGATCACAGCTCCATTATGCTGATCAACGATTTGAAAGAGAAGGTTGAAATGTTGACGGACTAAACTATAGGCTTGGGAATCACCTCTTTGACTATAGAGAGCAGTCGAGCCAGCTAAATCCGTAAATAAAATCGTGACTTGGCGAATTAGTAAGCTCTCATTCGGTGGAATAGTTTCACGGGGAAATAGTTCGCGAAATATCTGTAATGTTAAGAGGCGATGTCCTGAAACTACACCATATTTGTCATCAATCTGTTTCCGAAATTCGGGATCGTTGGCTTCCTTGGGTAGCGATCGCAATCTTTCATCAATGCTAAATGTGACTCTTACCTGATGATCGGCATCGGATTCATGCTTGTGGTGACAGACGGGACAGATATGGAATGTTCTCAACTTGCCTAATTGCGTTGCCGCAAAATCTACGCCTTGACACATAGGACATTGAATATCCCAATTTAGGGTCATAATCCCTTCTTTTAGGGCAACTACTAACAATTTCAAGGTGTCACGCTCTGATATCTGTAATTGCTCAGCAATTAGGCGTGGATTGACGTGATAAAGAAATCGGCTATCAGGATTTTGGAGGAAATTAAGAAAATGCTCTTTTTCGCGATCGCCAATTTCATAGTGACTGAGAGACGTAACTGCTTGTGCGAGCTTTGTCTGAGATGAATTAAAAAGTTTTAGCATAGTTGCATTTTAAATATCGCTGGGCGATAACTTTGATAAGTAACAAACTGATGCGTCTCAATTGTACTTTGCAAAATTCTGAACAACCTTGATTTTTCTATTCTATAGCAATGCCGACTTTGCATAAGTAACGTCAGTTTGGGTTGAGCTGGCAAATTTTAAAAGTCCAAAAGTAAAAGTCCTGCTTAGCAAGGCTTTTACTTTTGGGCTTTGATAGAGGGTTTGCGTAGCAAACCCTCTATCAAAGCCCGTTTCAAAATAGAATCCAGTCATTTACTATTGCTATATGCAGTGCTTGTAATCGAGTTTTCGCCTTGAGTTTCGCAAGAGTATTGTTGATGTGAAATTTAACCGTACTTTCGCTGATCACCAGTTGTTTGGCGATCGCGCGATCGCGTAAACCCTTTGCCAATAACTGCATAATTTCTAACTCGCGTTCTGAGAGCAACGGCAGCAAATCTTTATTAGCTTCAAGTCCCCAAGATTCTCCTCGCATCACGGCATTTACAACTTCACATAACTGTTCGGGCGCGATCTCCAGATCGATCTTTGCCTGTACTCCTGATGGCATAGGATGGTTGGCTTGCTGGATCCAAATTACATACTTAGCCCTATGAACAGCACTAATATCGTCTGTAAGGAGAGGAATTTGAGAGTCAGGATTCTCTATGTCTTCCAAAGCTGTTTCTGAGAAAGTTCCTGAGAGAAATTCTAAATTATTGATTACCGTTAATCCTGCTAAAAATGCCAGATGGGTAAAAGCTGTTTGTAAAACAGGGGATTTACATTTGATGTGGATATTCTGCGAAGTCTTAACGCTAGGATAGGGGATTGATAGGGATAGCTGAATACTGCGTTGGGTATCTAGAAATTGCTTACTGAGTACTCCTCCCAAACAAGAAATAATGGGGAATAACTCACTAAATATAGAATCAATATGTTGAGTTTGAGGTTGATCTTGAAACGGAACAGCAAGATCATTTGCTGGCACAATTGCCTCTAAACTAACATTATCTCTCTGATAGCTGAGACAACAATAAGCACATCCAAATTGGTTTAAAATCTCCGCAGTTTGGAGAAACACATAAGTAATTGGCAGTGAAAGCGATCGCTCAGCTCCGACTAGGGTAATACGAGTTGAACTCAAAATAGTTGCTAATTGCTCCGATAGAGGCAATCGGCTAAAGACTGGAAATATTGACGAAGATGACCATACTTGCTTTTCCTGCTGATATTGCAGGGCAGTATCTAGAGCAAGACTGGTCATCGTACAGAGTGTTTGCAGAATCTCTAGAAACTCAGGTGCTAAAGGTTCGCGACTAAAGTTAGCAAGAACTCCTAAAACTCTACCTCTAATCATCAAAGGATAACCGACAAATCCACGAATATGATTGGCGATCGCCCATTCTCGATTACCAACCCACGACTCTTCAGCAAGATTATTACTTAAAAAGGAAATGCGATTTTGAGCAATTTTGCCAACTTTATAGGCTCCTAAAGGCACTCTACTAAACCCACCATTAGTGTGGCTATACATACCCGATGAAGCCACTAGTTTTAGGAATTGTTCATTTGTTTCTAGTAACCAAACCCGTGCTAAGGCTATGCCAAACTTCTGGATTAACCCCTCTGTTAACTGATGGGCGATCACTTCTGGCTCTAGACATCCAGAAAATGTTTGGGCAATCTGAGCAATTTGATGCAAATCAAATAGAAGTCTATTTGAATTAAGTGACTCAGGCATTAGGAGATCAGCATAGTTTAGAGCTTCTCTAATTGAGACTCAGGTTTGGATTTAATTATGTGTTTCAAGTTACCGCAGTATCAAAAGCTATACGACTTATGCACAAGCAGAGCATGTGCCGTGCAAAGCACCGCGTAAATGACGGAAAATAGTCTTACCTATTTTGAGATGAGCCAATTGCGACGGAAAAACCTTGCTAGATCGGACTCATCGATCGCTAAACAGATCGGGCGACCATGGGGACAGGTATGGGGATTGCGGGTTTGTTGCCATTGCCAGAGCAAGTCGCGAATCGTGGTTAAATCTAGCTTTGTCCCGTTACGAATGGCACTCCGACAAGCTGCCGTTGCTCTCGCCATCGTTGGATCATCCTGTTGAGCCATTTCTTGCAAAATTACCGCACAGTCTTGATGACCAATGAGAATTTCTGGCAGCGATCGCACTGCCCATAGTTCATTACCAAAGGCTTCGATTTCTAAGCCCAAGGCTTGCAGTCTCTCAATGCCATCGGCATTAATTTTTTGTAAGAGAATTGGCTGTTCAATGGGGACTATTTGCCACTGCATTTCAATTCTTTCAAAGATTACTCGTTCATGGGCAACATGCTGCTCCACTAGCCATAGTCCACCTGAATGCTCGGCAAGAATGTAAGTATCAAGCACTTGAGCGATCGCCTTGAGAGAAGAATTGGGCTGATTAAAGTTTTCGCGCTTTGTTGGGATCAAATAAGAGGTTTTCCGTTCCGCCGTTCTTAATAGATCATTTGCAGCACTACCATAACTAGTCTGAGTATTACTTTCAGGTGCTTTTAGAACTTCCGTAATCCCATCTTTAATTTGAGCTTGAATATCGCCTAAGTTCTGAATGTAGGCTTCAGCTTTAGCAGGATGACGATTCCAATCAATGCGATCGCAGGCTAAATTAAGATCCACAATGCAAACGGGAAAACGATTGCGCGGTAAAGTTCTCTCTAAACTCGAAAGAATAGTTTGCTCTAGTTCAGGAAAATTTACCCCCCGACCATTCAGAATAATTTTTACCCAATCGGGACGACGACGTGATAGGCGATCGGGCAGTCCAAGGGTGATCGAGATTTTACCTCCCTCTCCTTCGGGAGAGGGATTGGGGGTGATGGCAAATTCTTTATAAGCTAAGTCATAGGACTGAATCGAATTAATGATTTGTGGCAAAATCTCACTCGCATTCTCGCCTGCCCAAATTGTGAACCATTCGCGATTGTCCAGATTTACTTGCCAATTTATCTGGGGATTGGCGATCGCCATCTGCTGAATTTGCAACTGCACCCTGCGAATCTGTTGGGAGCTATTCGGTAAAGACTGTAAGCGATTGGGATAGCGTGCAAAGAGATTGCGAACGGTTACGACTGTCCCCGTTGCGATCGCCACTACTTTGGGCGGAGATTGCAAATTGCCATGCTCATCGTAATTAGTCTGATAGCCCACTGGCTCTAGGATCGGACGACTACAAATACTCAAATCAGCAAGTTGCGCCAGACTATACAGCGCTTCACCCCGAAAGCCTAAACTATGGATTTGGCGTAAATCTTCGGCATTATTAATTTTGCTAGTTGTGTGTGGAGTGGCAGCTTGGGACAAATCGGCGATCGCCATACCCACGCCATTATCACTTACTTGTACCGATAATGAATCCATCCAAATCGAAATCACAACCCGCGTTGCTTGGGCATCGATCGCATTTTCCGCAAGTTCCCTAACTACTGCCGCTAAGGAATCAATCACCTCACCTGCGGCGATTAGATGCACAACTTCAATAGGTAGAGTGTGGATATTTTGCATTGCTTATCCTAAGCGCTGCTTCAGCCAAAATTGTAAAGTGGGTAGCGCAATCCGATAGCCATATTTTGCCCCATAAACTAGACCCTTCTGCTCCAAACTATCTAGCGCTCCTTGCAAGCTACCCCCCTTAGAAAGTTGATGCCTTTGAATATATTCGCGACTATGGGGACTGACTGTCGGATCGATCGCTAAGCTCTCTAATACCCTGACCTGTGTTGGTGGTAAGAGCATGATTAAAGATTCAAAAGTAGGGGCAAGATCTTCAATTAGCTCCAACATATTCTGATGGACATGGTGCGACTGAATCAAAAATTCGCTATGGGTTGGGAATTTAGTTTGGGTAAGACAGTCTTGCCAAATTCTTCTAGTCAAAGCGATCGCATCGCTCAGATTGCCTTGAATATAGTCTGTGAATAATTGGAGGGTTTGGGAATCAGCAAATTTTAAGCCCTTGGACTGCATCGTTGCTTCTAGCCATTCACATAGCTCGGTATTGCTAAGTGGAGGCAATTCCACCACATGAATACTCAGCTTGTGCATCCAAGGTTCAGGGACAGTGGCAATCAGTACATAACTGACTCGACTTTGGAGTTGAATTTCCCGCCGCAAATATTCTTCCCATTCCCCTTTGCGATCCCATGAGCGAATATGGGTGAAATTATGCAACACGATCGCTACCCGACAATCCAGCCACTCTGCCATTTGCTGAGGAATGCTCAATAAATTTTGAAATAAATTCCAAATACCTGCTGTAGTCAGTTTCCAAACCATCCTAGTCTTAGATTGTTCTGTCACTTCAAAGGTAACAGGCTGCTCCTTAAGTAACTTTTGCAACATTAGTAACTCTTCAGGACGATCAAAGGCATTTAGCAAACTTGCAGCTAGTAATTTCAAAAAGCGATCGCCATCGGTTGCCCGCAAACAGTCTAAAGTAATTACCCTTGCACCTACATTTTGCGCCGCCCATTTAACCAGAGTTCTGCGACCACTGCCTGCGACACCTGCGATCAGCAAATCACCATCTGCTAGCAAAATTTGACTGATCTGCTCTAGTTCTGTTTGTCTGCCTACCAATCTCTGGGGCAAAAAAGGATTGTTACTCATGGGGTAATTGTATAGCAACCAGAGAGAGAATGAGTGGCGGCGCAAAGCGCCGCCACTCATTCTATTGTTTTTGTATCACGATTAGTCAATTTTTAAACCAGCTAGTACTATTTTTTAGTACTATGTTCATAACCGTTTACCTGTAAATATTTATGGCAATAGAGACAACCGATCCTGCGCCTGCTCCTGCCTATTGGCATACTCTTGGGGTTGATGAAGCACTTCAGGAACTGCAAAGTGATCCAGAGCAAGGGATTACCAGTCAAGAAGTCGCGATCAGATTTGATCGCTATGGCGCAAATGAGTTAACTGAAAAAGTTGGGCGATTGCCTCTCCAAATTTTCATCGATCAGTTTACAAATATCATGCTGCTGATGCTGATGGCAGTAGCCGTAGTTTCCGCATTTCTCGATATTCAGGCTAAAGAATTTCCCAAAGATGCGATCGCCATTTCTTCCATTGTGCTGCTCAATGGAATTCTCGGCTATATGCAGGAAACCAATGCCGAAAAAGCACTTGCCGCTCTCAAGCGTCTTTCTTCCCCAAGGGTAAGAGTGATTCGCAATGGCGAAATTATAGAAACTAATGGCAAAGAATTAGTACCTGGTGACATCATGCTCCTGGAAGCAGGTGTCCAAATCGCCGCTGATGGAAGATTAATTGAAGAACAAAATCTGCAAGTACGTGAATCTGCGCTCACAGGCGAAGCCGAAGCGGTTAACAAAGAAGCCAATCTGATCTTAGAAGCCGATGCGAGTTTAGGCGATCGCCTCAATTGTGTTTATCAAGGCACTGAGGTTGTCCAAGGACGCGCCAAAGTGTTAGTCACAAAAACGGGAATGCGGACTGAGTTAGGCAAAATAGCCGCCCTCATTCAAGATGTGGAAACAGAAGACACGCCTCTGCAACAGCGCATGTCCCAGCTAGGCAATGTGTTGGTAACTGGTTCCTTAATTTTAGTAGGTCTAGTTGTGGGTATCGGGTTACTCAACAAAGGTAATTTCGGTGAATTACTGAAAACTTCCCTTAGTATGGCAGTAGCTGTAGTTCCTGAAGGTTTACCTGCGGTGGTGACAGTCACGCTTGCTTTAGGTACACAGCGCATGGTGAGGAGAAATGCACTGATTCGCCGGTTACCCGCTGTAGAAACTCTGGGTTCTGTCACAACAATTTGTTCTGACAAAACAGGAACACTCACTCAAAATAAAATGGTAGTGCAGGGTATTCGCACAGGGCAGCATTCCCTCCAAGTCTCAGGGGATGGATATGCGCCAACGGGTGAGTTTACGATCTTAGGAAGCTCTCCAGAGGATTCGCATCTAACCGTTAACAATATTCCTGAAGTTCAGCAGTTATTAATGGCTTGCGTCTTCTGTAATGATTCAATTCTGCAACAAAAAGATGGCGAATGGATAATCATTGGTGATCCTACAGAAGGTGCATTGCTAGTACTGGCTAGTAAAGGTGGTTGTGATTTCTCAGAATGGCAGCATCGGATGCCCCGTGTGTTTGAAGTTCCCTTCTCCTCTGAGCGCAAGCGTATGAGTGTACTGGTGCAGGGTGAACAGGGCGGTAATGTGCTTTTTTGCAAAGGTTCCCCTGAATTAACCCTAGAATGTTGCACCCATATTCAAATTGGTGATCAGATTCACGCGATCGCTGATTTTCAAAGGCAGCATGTACTCGCGCAAAATAATGAGCTTGCTAGTCGTGGGTTGCGCGTCCTTGGTTTTGCCTATCGCACTTTTTCTGAACTTCCCGAAGGTGGCCTTACCGAAAAAGATGAAAGTAATTTAGTCTGGGTGGGATTAGTAGGAATGCTTGATGCCCCACGTCCAGAAGTTCGTGAAGCTGTGAAGCGCTGCCGTGAAGCTGGCATTCGTCCTGTCATGATTACGGGTGATCATCAACTCACTGCTAAGGCGATCGCTGAAGATTTGGGTATTGCTTATAAAGGCGAGCAAGTGATCACAGGCAAAGAACTAGAACTCATGAGCCAATCTGACCTAGAGCAGCAGGTTAATCAGGTCAGCGTCTATGCCCGAGTCTCTCCTGAGCATAAATTACGGATTGTCCAAGCTTTGCAAAAGCAACATCACTTTGTCGCAATGACAGGGGATGGGGTAAACGATGCCCCTGCCCTCAAACAGGCTGACATTGGCATTGCCATGGGCATTACAGGCACGGACGTATCTAAAGAAGCTAGCGACATGATCCTCTTGGATGATAACTTCGCCACGATAGTTGCTGCTGCTGAAGAAGGTCGTGTTGTTTATACAAATATTCGCCGCTTCATCAAATATATTCTTGGTAGCAACATTGGCGAAGTAATCACGATCGCGATCGCGCCAATGTTGAATTTCTCAGTTCCCTTAATTCCTTTGCAAATTTTGTGGATGAATCTCGTTACCGATGGTTTACCTGCCCTTGCCCTTGCCGTTGAACCAGCCGAACCAAATGTCATGAAACGCCCACCTGTTGATCCCCGTGAAAATATTTTTGCGAGAGGCATGGGAGCATATATGGTGAGAATTGGGATTGTCCTTTCGATTATCACAATTTCCCTCATGGTCTGGGCGCATGGCTATACCAATGCCAATTTCAATGATGTTTATTTACCAAATCGCTGGGAAACAATGGTATTTACAACCCTTTGTATTGCCCAAATGGGACATGCGATCGCCATTCGCTCCAACACCCAGCTCACCATTGAGCTAAACCCCATGACCAATCCTTTTGTATGGGGATCGGTGATTATGACCACAGTTTTGCAATTAGTGCTAATTTATGTGGAACCGTTCCGTATTTTCTTTGGTACATACTTAATCACCCCTACCGAATTAGCAGTTTGTTTTGGTTTTAGCGCCTTAATGTTTGTTTGGATAGAATTGGAGAAATTGGTAATTCGTTGGTGGCTATGGCAACGCCAATCCTGACGACAATCCCGAATAGTATGCTAGGCTACAAATTTGGGTATCGATTCAAGTGTATTAAAGTTCAAGAATCAGTGGAGGAGTTAATTTGAAAAAGGTTGAAGCAATCATTCGTCCATTCAAGCTTGACGAAGTCAAAATTGCTCTGGTAAATGCTGGCGTAGTCGGTATGACTGTATCAGAAGTGCGTGGTTTTGGTCGTCAAAAAGGACAAACAGAGCGCTATCGCGGCTCTGAGTATACAGTTGAGTTTCTACAAAAGCTCAAAATTGAGATTGTTGTAGAAGATGACCAAGTGGATATGGTAGTAGATAAAGTTATTACTGCCGCTCGTACTGGCGAAATTGGCGATGGTAAGATTTTCGTATCTCCTGTAGAGCGAATTATCCGAATTCGTACTGGTGAAAAGGATTTAGAAGCTGTCTAAGTCTAGACTCACACAAAGAGAGGCGGCGCTTAGCGCCGCCTCTCTTTGTGTGCATCAATATCAAGATTCGCCAGATATTAATTCTCTTTTTGGGAAGATATTTTTAGGAAGACATTAAAATTGTTTCTAATATTTGGGCAATGACTGCACCTAAGATCGCAACTGTTAAATATTTACCAATCATCGGATTTTTGCCAAGGGAATCATCTTTTTTACAGCCAGTTAAGAACAGCGACCACGCTTGAGTCGCATTGATAGATTGAAATTTATTAAAACTAGTTGTGAAAATTAAACGCATGGATGTTACCTAACCTACGCAGAGCGCTATAGGCTGAACATATCATGAAACTCGTAATAAAAGTTAATATAAATAAAATGATGTGCGTCGCACATCATTTTATTTGATATATTTGCGTTTATAAGCCTGCATACCATTCATAGCCCAAATCTTCCCAATAGCCACGTTTTTCACCTAGCTCACTCGTAAGCTGGATTCGCGTTACCCATTTACTGAGTTTATAGCCAAGCTTTACGGGAGAAGCCAGACGCAACGGCGCACCATTTTCTGGTGCTAGGTGCTGTCCATTTTTCTGATATGCCATCAAGGTTTGAGGATGTTGTACTGAGTCAAGATCCCAACTTTCGTAGTAGCCATCTGCCGAATAAAAATAGACATATTTAGATTGGGGCAATGGCTTCGCGATCGCTAAGAGATCTTGCAACCTTACGCCACCCCACTGCACGATTGCCGCCCATCCTTCGACACATACATGGCGAATCACCATTGAGGTCAATGGCAATTTCTGTAAATCGCTCATACTCAGACTAAGAGGATTATTGACTTCCCCATCAATAATGAGCCGATAAGCATCAAAATTAATTGTTGGCGTACCCCGAAAACTATTAACAATTAACTTATCTGGCTCGATCGCTGTAATAGGAAATTCGGGTATTGGTTGCTGTGGCTGAAAGATTAATGACTCAACCTGTTGATTGAGTGGTTCTGATATTTCGCCCACAACACCTTCCGCAAGGCTGCCAAATCCAATGGTGAGCAAACCCGCACCCGCTAAATTCAAAAAGCGACGACGAGGGATAGTGTCAGTACCATCATCAATCTCTAATTCGGTGTTAGGGGATTTTTGTTCAGGTTCTTGGGTCATTAGTTATTCCTCCAAAACATCGAATCCAATAAGCGATCGCCACCGACCTTGCGCCCCAACTGTGAATGCAGGAATCCTAAAATCAATGTGCTAGGTACTGCCATAAAGTGTGTAATTCGCAGAGCGTCCCACCCACCAAAACTATCAACAATCCAATAAAACTGAGCAGGCTTATACATGCCCACACCCGTAAAGATCGACAGCAATAAAATGGGGATGAGTAAGGTATAGACCACCCGATGCCAAGCATAGTTTTTACGTTTGACATTTTGACTAACCAGTAGCGCCTTGACATCTTTGCCACTGACATAGCGATGTTGCCAACGGCGCGTCAGCAAAACATAAATGCCATACCACAATAAATTCAGCACAAAGATCCACATCATGGCAAAATGCCAATGTCTCCCCCCTGCAAGCCATCCCCCTAATCCAAAAATAGGTGGCATGTGAAGCCCACTCCGCCCACCAAAGACAGGATTGGCATTGTAAATCTGTAAACCGCTAGTCATCATCAGAAACAAACTCACTAAACTTACCCAGTGAAAGACTTTAGTAGGTAAGGCTTGCTTTGGCATAACAGGCGATCGCATAGATATTCCTTGCTACTTTAATAAATCCATAAAACATGAAAAAGGGCGCGAAGCGCCCTTTTTCATTTAATTTCACTAAATGAACTAAAAACTATTGAGGCTTTTTGGTAGCGTCAGCAGGCTTAGCATCGGTCTTGGTAGCATCAGCAGGCTTAGCGTCAGACTTGGTAGCATCAGCAGGCTTAGCATCGGTCTTGGTAGCGTCAGTCTTAGTTGCATCAGCCTTATCCTTATCAGCAGCAGGCTTAGCATCGGTCTTGGTAGCGTCAGCAGGTTTAGCATCCTTAGCATCGGTCTTGGTAGCATCAGCAGGCTTAGCATCCTTAGCTTTGTCCTTGGTAGCATCAGCAGCAGGAGTTGTTGCTGCGGGCTTTGCAGTAGGAGCAGATGTAGCTGCTGGGGTAGAGGTAGGAGCAGGAGTTTCAGAAGCACAAGAAACTAGACCAGCAGATAAGCCAAGGCTTGCAACGATCAAAAGAGCTTTCAAATTCATAGTCGTAATTTTTTCTGTTTAGTAATGTATCTAACTAGTGTTTGATGTCAGTAATTATATGTAGTTTTTGTGGAGGAGCCTGCGTATAATTACTCACGATAATATTCTATGTTAAATAATTGTTAATTAACAGCTTAATTTTTGTAAATTTGTAATCTGTATAGCCGTATTAAGTCTTAAATCATGCAGATGCCTGATTGGGTAAGGGAATGATTGAAAATCAACTTATAAGAATTATTGAACTGATCGGGCATGGCGATCGCTTATCTGAGCAGGATGAAAATTTACTCAAACAAGATTTACTGGCAACCAATAATCACTTGCAATTCACAGATATCAAGGATTTGCATGATTTGGAGGTGGGAGAGATTGACGCGATTATTCACCAGCGATCGCATCTATTACACCTAGCTTTCTCAGGAATTTCACAAGTCGTCACAAAGCAAAATATTCAATTAGATCATCCTTCAGATGTATTTACTCTTTTGTGGTATTTCTGGATTCCTCTTGCTCAAAAACTTGCCGATCAACAACAAAAATTAGGTAGACCATTAATTCAAGGTTTACTAGGAGGGCAGGGAACAGGCAAAACAACATTAGGGATCATCTTAAATATTCTGTTAAAGCATCTCGGCAAAACTTTTTTAAGCATTTCCCTTGATGATTTATACAAAACCTATGCCGATCGCCAAAAATTACGAGAGCGTCGTCCCGATCTAATTTGGCGCGGGCCCCCTAATACCCACGATGTAGATCTAGGGCTTCAGATTTTGCAGCAATTACGCGATCGCAATCTAGATCAACCTCAACCAATTGCTATTCCTCGTTTTGACAAGTCTTTGCACAATGGTGCAGGCGATCGCATTGATCCTGAAATTTCCTATGGTGCAGATATTGTCTTGTTTGAAGGCTGGTTTGTGGGGATGCACCCCCTGCCAATTTCAGCATTTCGTAATTTTATCCCCCCCATCTTGTCGGAAAGCGATCGCGAATTTGCCCTTGAATGCAACGCCAACCTATATAACTACCTGCCCCTTTGGAATTATCTCGACAGCTTAATTGTGCTTGTCCCTAAAGACTACCAATACAGCTTGCAATGGCGACTAGAAGCCGAACATAAATTAATTGCATCTGGAAAAACAGGTATGAGCGATCGCGAAATTACCCAATTTGTTGAGTATTTCTGGAAGGCACTCCATCCTGAACTATTTTTGCCCCGCCTGCTAGGAAACCATGCAACAAGCGATCGCTTTTTAGGCGATCTGATAAATCCGATCAATAGTGATCATATAAATAGAGCCTATCCGCCCGTTGATTTAGCGATCGAAATATCGCGATCGCACCTACCAAAACGCATTTATCGTCCCTAAATCCAATATTGATGCATCGCAAATTGGAATTTTACTGATTTTTAATATAGCGATCGAGCAATCAATCGGAAGGAATAGTTTATTATTGTGTTACGAATAAAATAACCAAACTGACTTCACATTCCTGATCAAAGTGTTTGCTTAAATTACTTTTAAGTATTTGAGTAATCGCCTAAGTCAGGATCAATTATCATAAATTAAAATTAAGAATCGTTAAGATCTTATTCACTACATAGATTAAGGAACATTTGCAATGGGATTACCCTGGTATCGAGTGCATACAGTTCTCCTGAACGATCCAGGAAGACTGATTGCCACGCACCTGATGCACACTGCTCTTGTAGCAGGGTGGGCAGGCTCGATGGCACTTTACGAGCTAGCAATTTTTGACCCCAGTGACCCCGTCCTCAACCCCATGTGGCGGCAAGGTTTGTTTGTCATGCCTTTCATGACCCGTATTGGTATTACCAATTCTTGGGGCGGCTGGACAATTACAGGTGGCTCAACGGCTGACCCTGGCTTCTGGTCTTTTGAAGGTGTTGCACTTGCACACATCGTCCTCTCTGGTTTACTCTTCCTAGCTGCTATTTGGCATTGGGTAAACTGGGATCTCGAACTGTTCAGAGATCCTCGCACAGGTGAGCCTGCTTTAGACTTGCCTAAAATGTTCGGTATTCACCTCTTCTTGTCTGGTTTACTCTGCTTTGGCTTTGGTGCATTTCACGTAACAGGGCTATTTGGTCCTGGTATCTGGGTATCCGATGCCTATGGCTTGAATGGTCATGTTGCTCCCGTCGCTCCTGAATGGGGACCCAATGGATTTAACCCCTTCAATGCTGGTGGTATTGCTGCGCACCACATTGCCGCAGGTATCGTGGGCATCATTGCGGGTCTATTCCACTTGACCGTGCGTCCACCAGAGCGTCTTTACAAAGCGCTCCGTATGGGTAACATCGAAACCGTACTATCTAGCAGTATTGCAGCTGTGTTTTTTGCAGCATTTGTTGTTGCTGGAACCATGTGGTACGGCTCCGCAGCTACCCCTATCGAGTTATATGGACCAACCCGCTATCAGTGGGATACTAACGCTTTCCAACAAGAAATCTCTCGCCGTGTCCAAGCTGGTATTAACTCTGGCTTGAGTGAGCAAGAAGCTTGGTCAACTATTCCCGACAAACTTGCTTTCTATGACTACGTTGGTAACAGCCCTGCTAAAGGTGGTTTGTTCCGCGTTGGTCCAATGAACAATGGTGATGGTATTGCCCAAAGCTGGCAAGGACATCCAATTTTCAAGGATAAAGAAGGTCGTGAACTCAGTGTTCGTCGTTTGCCTAACTTCTTTGAAACCTTCCCTGTAGTTCTCCAAGACCAAGATGGCGTTGTCAGAGCTGACATTCCTTTCCGTCGTGCTGAATCTAAGTACAGTGTTGAGCAAACTGGTGTAACTGTCTCCTTCGTTGGTGGTCAGTTAAATGGCAAAACCTTCACTGATGCACCTTCTGTGAAGAAATATGCTCGTCAAGCTCAGCTAGGCGAAATTTTTGAATTCGATCAAGAAAAGAATAATTCTGACGGTGTATTCCGTACTAGCCCTCGTGGTTGGTTTACCTTTGGACATGCAGTATTTGCATTGTTCTTCTTCTTTGGTCACATTTGGCATGGTGCTCGCACCTTGTTCCGCGATGTGTTTGCTGGGGTTGACCCAGAACTCAGCGAAGAGCAAGTTGAATGGGGTGCTTTCCAAAAAGTTGGCGACAAAACTACTCGCGCTGTTGAGGCATAGTATCTAATGGAAGCTCTCACTTACACTTTTATTTTCGCTTGTTTGATTGGTTTGTTCTTCTTTGCAATCTTCTTCCGTGAACCTCCTAAGGTCATCTCTAACTCTAAAGATAAGAAGTAAATAAAAAAGCCCGCCTAAGCGGGCTTTTTTATTTAGAAGTTACGCAGCAGTAGCTTTTAGCCAAGAACTCAATTTCTTGACTAAAAGCTCAAGTCCTATCTATAAAACGAAAATTTTACCTATGGAAGGTCAACGCCCAAAACTTATCGTATTTTCCCAGCATGGAATGAGTGACGGCAATTATTCTATGGAGACTTTAGCCAAGAAAGTTGCTCTCCCAGCATCTAAAATTATTGCCCCCTATTTAGGCTCTTTGCCATCCTTCGTACCAGATAGATTTAGGTTTTCGATTGAAACGCATTTTGCGATCGCCCCGCTTATTCAAAAAGTAGCTAAATCTGCTGAACAAACGTTTCAAGATTATCCTGATATACCTGCGCGGATCATTGCCACATCACTCGGCGGAGTCATTTGGGTAGAAGTCCTATCTCGCCATCCTGAATGGTGGTCTCGTATTGAATCTTTAATCCTTTTAGGCTCTCCCATTGGTGGTGCAGATGTTGCCAAAATTCTGAGTGCTTGGGGATTTAGGATTGGCATGGCTAAACATCTGAGTGAAGATAGACGATACTTAGCCGAAAAGATTGCGGCGGTAATTCCGACATTAGTTGTAGCGGGGCATATTATCGGCGGCTGGGATCTAATGGTTACGGTTGAGTCCACGAAAATCAAACATGCTCATTTTATTTGTTTGAATGGAGTCAATCACTCCGATCTACGGACTCATCCTAGAGTGATTCAAGCAATTCAAGAATTTTGGGCAAAGCCTCAAAACCCTTTTTAACTCTAAACTTCAGAGCTTTGCCAACGGATTAGCAAGAAATGAGATCCCAAGAGAGCCTTGAGATAGGCTAAATTGCTTATAGTTCTTAAAATTAATCTGTATGTCTTATTACATTTCACCGCGCTTTCTGGATAAATTGGCTGTACATCTTGCCAAGAATTTTATGAAGTTGCCAAATGTGAATGTGCCGCTAATTTTAGGTATTCATGGGGGCAAAGGTGAAGGTAAGTCATTTCAATGTGAGTTAGCTTTTCAGAAACTAGGGATTGATCCGATCAGAATGTCGGGTGGTGAGTTGGAAAGCCCTGATGCTGGTGATCCTGCGCGATTGATTAGGATGCGCTATCGAGAGGCTGCTGAGTTGGTAAAGGTGCGGGGCAAGATGTGCGCTCTCTTGATTAACGATCTCGATGCGGGGGCAGGAAGAGTTGATAGCACTACGCAATATACGGTGAACACTCAGTTAGTTAATGCCACATTAATGAATATTGCGGACAATCCAACCAATGTGCAGCTTCCAGGGAGCTATGACAGCAATCCGATCAGACGTGTGCCGATTATTGTGACGGGGAATGATTTTTCGACTTTGTATGCGCCTTTGGTGCGCGATGGTCGTATGGAAAAGTTTTATTGGAATCCCGATCGCGAAGATCGCATTGGGATTGTTAGTGGCATTTTTGCTCCAGATAATATTCCGCAGTGGGAAATTGAGCGCCTTGTCGATATGTATCCCGATCGCTCGATTGATTTCTTTGGTTCATTGCGCTCAAGTCTCTATGATGAGCAGGTACGCAAGTTTGTTTATCAAATTGGCTTAGAGCGTCTATCACTGCGTTTAGTCAATAGCACTGAAGCTTTACCAGAATTTCGCCCACCTAGTTTCGATCTTAGGACTTTACAAGAGGCGGGCGATCGCCTGTTAGCAGAAGGCGATCGGGTTAGTCAGCGTAATCTCGTTGAGGAATATATGCCAGTGGGCAAGGTACTGCGATAAGTTTCTGAGTAACAGTCCCGTCTAGCCATATCCGTAATAATTAGCACCAAGAATTACTAAAAGTGCTTTTCAGATGTGTTTCCCCGCCAAAGGCGGAAAAACATATTCACTACTATAAGTAATTCTTGGTGCTAATTATTTAGAAAGTTCATAAATTATTTATGTACGTTAACGCAACTCCCTATCCCTATCCTTATAATGGCGATCTCCGACCAGACAATACTGTACTGATCATCATTGATATGCAGACTGACTTTTGCGGTATTGGTGGTTATGTAGACAAGATGGGTTATGACCTATCGCTGACCAGAGCACCCATTGAGCCAATCAAAAAAGTTTTGACCCTATTTCGGGAAAAAGGCTTTCATATTATTCATACCCGTGAAGGTCATCGTCCCGATTTATCAGATTTGCCAGAAAACAAGCGCTGGCGATCGCAAAGGATTGGCGCAGGAATTGGGGATGAGGGTCCATGTGGCAAGATTTTAGTGCGGGGCGAAGCAGGGTGGGACATTATTCCTGAGCTTTACCCATTGCCCGATGAGCCAATTATTGATAAACCGGGGAAAGGCTCGTTTTATGCCACCGATCTTGATTTGCTGTTAAAACGTAAAGGTATTCAAAATATTATTTTGTCTGGCATTACCACCGATGTCTGCGTACATACGACGATGCGGGATGCCAATGATCGCGGCTATGAATGCCTGCTGCTATCGGATTGTACTGGGGCAACTGATTATGGAAATCATCTAGCAGCTCTAAAAATGATCGAAATGCAGGGTGGTGTTTTTGGTGCAGTTAGTGATTCTGAAGCATTGACTACAGCAATTAAACAAAATTTCTAGTTGAATTAAAAAAATGTGCTAAGTATGCGCCGCTATGGAAAAACCGATGCCTGATGATCTTGAAAGTGATCTTGCTGATAATCTGGTTGTAGAAGAATCTATGAAAGAGTCGATTCCACCCGTGACTATTCCATCTAGTGTTTCGGCTGACGCTTTGCGATCGCATCTACCTCCAGAACTAGAGCTAGTAAATATTTCCAAGAAATTTGGCTCTTTTACCGCAGTAGATAATGTATCGCTGAAACTTGCCCCTGGAACTTTTCACGCGCTACTTGGTGAAAATGGTGCAGGTAAAAGTACTCTGGTCAAATGCATCATGGGATTTCATGCGGCGACCCACGGCGATATTTTGATTAATAAGCGATCGCGAGATATTAACAGTCCTCGTGATGCCTATGGCTATGGGATTGGCATGGTGTATCAGCACTTTACGGTTGTACCAGCTATGACTGTTGCCGAAAACCTTTTGCTAGTCAGACCAGACACCCCAACGATCATTAATTGGAAAGAGGAATACGAAAAATTAGATGCCTTCATGGCATCCGCCCCATTCAAAATTGATTTAAATACTCCTATTTCCCAACTAGCGGCTGGTCAAAAGCAGAAACTAGAAATTCTCAAACAACTGTATCTCAAGAGTCGGATTCTCATTTTGGATGAACCAACTTCTGTATTAACGCCTCAGGAAGCTGATGAAGTACTTGGACTTTTGCGTGAAGAAGTAACCGCAGGACGCTTGAGCGTACTGATGATCAGCCATAAGTTCCGCGAGATTACTGCCTTTGCGGATAATGTTACCGTTCTGCGTAAGGGTAAATTTGCAGGTACTGGTTCCACCAAAGAGCTATCAGTTGCCGATATGGCGGCGATGATGCTCGGTGAAGCTAAAGAAGCTCGTCAAGTTGCCAAGACTGAAGTTACTGCTGAAAATATCGTTCTTGATGTGCGGAATATCCATGCGGATAAGGACAATGGTCTAGAAGCCGTTGCAGGTGTAGATTTACAAATCAAGAGTGGTGAAATTGTCGGGATTGCAGGAGTCTCAGGCAATGGACAACGCGAATTTGTGGAAGTTCTCTCTGGACAAAGAACTCCCACATCTGGCGAGATTTTTGTCAATGGCGATCGCTACTATGCAACCCGCAAGGAAATGTATAGCCATCAAGTATTTTCACTGCCTGAAGAGCCTCTACGCAATGCCTGTGTTCCCCATATGAGCGTTGCCGAAAATTTGGCGTTACGCACCTTTGATCGTCCACCTCAAGCTAAAGGTGGGGTTCTGCTCCTATTCAAGGCAATTCGTGAAACTGCCAAAAATTTGATTAAAGTCTTCTCAATTAAAACTCCTTCACCTGAAACACCTGTGGGCAATCTCTCTGGTGGAAATGTGCAACGTACTGTCCTTGCTAGAGAACTTTCCGCAGAACAAATCAAGCTGCTCATCGTTGCCAACCCTGTCTTCGGTCTAGATTTTGCTGCCGTCGAGTATATTCACAATCAAATTGTGGAAGCTCGTAATCGTGGTGTTGCCGTGTTACTAGTTAGTGAAGATCTCGATGAGATTTTAACCCTGAGCGATCGCATTTTAGTGATGAGCGATGGTAAGTTTGTCTATGAAAGTACCAGTGCTAAAGCTGATCTTGCTGAGATCGGTCAGAAAATGGCGGGACATTAATCCACTTTTTTGCGGGAACTTCGCACCCGCAAAAATAACTATAAAAAACGATGATTATTAATCAACAAGTTCGGGTATTTCCTGAACTACTTACTCGTGACCATTACGACGATTTACCTTGGGAATCCTTTCGCAAAGGAGTCGAAATTTATCCTTTATATAAAAATGATATGGGCGCTAGTGCCGCTTTGCTACGCTATGAGGCAGGTGCGAAAGTTCCCCACCATTCCCATTCAGGATATGAACATATATTTGTGCTGTCAGGTTCGCAATCCGATGCTAATGGTAAGTACACCAAGGGTGCTGTCATCATTAATGCTCCCAATACGAGTCACCAAGTCTCTAGCGAAGAAGGCTGTGTGGTCTTAATTGTTTGGGAAAAGCCTGTAATTATTAACGAATAACTTTGAATTTTCGGATTGAGTGCCACACCTAAAAAATCTACTAGGAGAAAAGTATGTCTGCGATCGCTGCTCAACCCTACGATTATGAATTACCAACTGAGAGTAAAGTAGCCCTTGTCATCATTGATATGCAAAGGGATTTTCTAGAACATGGTGGCTTTGGTGATGCACTAGGAAATGATGTCACCCAATTACAAAGCATCGTCCCAACTGTCAAGAAACTATTAGAGATCTTCCGATCGCTAAATTTTCCAGTCATTCACACCATCGAGGCTCATGCGGCTGATCTCTCCGATTGCCCTCCTTCCAAACTCAATCGCGGCAAAGGAGGCCTCAAAATTGGTGACAAAGGCTCTATGGGCAGAATCTTAATCGTCGGTGAAGATGGGAACAATATTATTCCTGAACTTACACCCTTAGAGAATGAAATTGTGATTGTGAAGCCGGGGAAAGGCGCTTTTTGTCGCACTAATTTGGAAGAGATTTTGCAAAAAGAAAATATTACCCATCTTCTCTTTACAGGCGTTACTACTGAAGTCTGCGTGCAAACCACTATGCGCGAAGCCAATGATCGTGGCTATGAATGTCTATTGATCGAGGATGGAACCGCCAGCTATTTCCCCGAATTCAAATCTTCAACTATCGAAATGCTCCGCGCCCAAGGGGGGATTATCGGTTGGACTGCTCATGCTGATGCTGTAATTGCCGCATTATCAGCTTAGCAATTTCGTACTTGCTTAGAAGCGATCGGCGATGAAGTAACTACCAGATAAACTTATGTTCAAATAACCTGATAAGGCATCTTGCTTAACGCTTCTTAACAAGCAAACCTTATTTCTAGATATAACTACCCATAAACTAAACACTAGTCGTAAAATAGGCAGTTATATAGGTATATAAACTGCAATTTATCAGCAAAATCTTCTAGCAGAATTTAAGAAAACGCACGAACTATGGTAGCTACTCCTTCTAAACCCGATGTAAGCCAGTCAACCCAACAAAAGGTTAACGGGACTGGCAGACGCGAAACAATCCTCACCCCACGCTTCTATACCACTGACTTTGAAGCGATGGCAAATATGGACATCTTTGACCTCAAGCCAGACTATGAAGCGATCCTCGAAGAGTTCAAATTTGACTATAACCGTCGCCACTTTGTCCGTACTGCTGATTTTAACCAAAACTGGGATCACATTGATCCTAAGGTAAGAGAGCATTTCCGTGTCTTCCTCGAAGGTTCTTGCACATCTGAATTTTCAGGATTTTTGCTATACAAAGAAATTGCCGTCAAAATTAAAGATAAAAATCCTCTGATGGCAGAAATTTTTAGCCTGATGAGTCGTGATGAGGCACGTCACGCTGGTTTCTTAAATAAGGCGATGCCTGACTTTGACCTGCAACTTGACCTTTCGACCCTATCGAAAACTAAGAAATACGTCTACTTTGCACCAAAGTTTATTTTCTACGCTACCTATTTATCTGAGAAGATTGGCTACTGGCGCTACATCAAAATTCACCAGCATTTCCTCGCTCATCCTGAATATCGCATCTACCCCATCTTCAATTTCTTTGAAAACTGGTGTCAAGATGAAAGCCGTCATGGAGATTTCTGTAGCTTATTACTTCGCAGCGAACAGAACAATATCAAAGGTATTAGAGCAAATCTTTGGAGTAAGTTCTTCTTACTATCAGTATTTGCCACCATGTATCTGAATGATATTTGCGTGCGTAATGAATTCTACGAGTCCATCGGTATGGATACTAGAAAGTATGTCGATGAAGTTCTCCGTGAAACCAACCGTGATGCCGCTAAGGCATTTCCTGTAATTATGGATTTGGATAATCCTAAATTCTGGTCTTGTCTCAAGAAGTGCGAAGAGAACAACGCCAAGCTCACGAAGATTGATGAATCCAATGCACCAGAATGGATGAAGAAGATTCAAAAACTCCCCTATCTTGCTAACAATGGTCTTCAGTTCTTGACCATGTACCTACAACCATCTATTCCTGCGCCAAAGGGAGTAGTTCTCTAATCAAAAAGAGAGATAATGCTTTGCATCATCTCTCTTTTTTGCTAATGCACCATGCAAAGTATGGTGCATTATTTTTTAGCTTATTTGTTAGGCATGAGATACTACGCCTTTGATGGCATAGCGATCGCGAGTCTGTCCGATCGCGAATTTAAAAGATTCAGCAACGGTTTGATTAGACTGTGTTGCAAAAATAAAGAATCCTAGTATACACAAGCCTGTAGCGATTCCAAAGATATTGGTGATACCGACAAATGCAATCAGTTTGCCCATAATAGGTCCCGCAACTGCGATACCAACATCAAAGCCAACCCATGTCATGCCAAAGACATAGCCACGCTCTTGGGGAACTGTGCGATCGGCAAGCAAAGCCACAATGGCAGGAATCACAATTCCTGAACCGATACCTTCAGCAATTCCTGATAACAGGAACTCATAACTTTGCGTAGCAAAATAGATTAACCCCATTGACAGAGCATAAAATAAGATGCCAATAGAGATGAAGATTCCTCGTCCCCATTCATCGCTAAGCCGCCCCACAGGAAAACGAATGATAAATCCCGACAAGGCCGCAGCCATGTAAAACAGACCCGCATTAAGCGGAATTTGCTTTTGTTGCATTAGTAGAGGCATAAAAGAACTGAGCGTTCCAAAGGCTAATCCCACTAGTAACAGAACCGTAGAAGGAACTCTCACTCTAGGATTAAGAAAAGTCTGCCAAAATCCTGCTTTATTCATTGATTTGGAGTTGCCTTGGCGATCGCCCTCTTTGCTAATCTGCACTGTCAGTAATAATCCTGCTAATGCTAACAGTGAAGCTGTTACAAAGAGTGGTTGATATCCCCAAGCTTCCTGCATTAACCCACCCATGGCTGGACCAATAGCTAGTCCGAGTGGATTAACTAAGCTCATGTAACCAATGATTTCACCACGATTTTCAATGGGTGCGAGATCGGCAACTAAGGCACTATAACTAGCGGCAAAGGCAGCAATGCTAATGCCATGAACTGCTCGAAAGAAAATCAACAAAGGGATAGAAGGTAACAAGGCATAGCATAGGGGAACTATGGCTGCCACAATTAAACCCACGCGCATCGTGTAGACTCTGCCTCTACGATCCGAAAGTCTACCTAAATAGGGACGGAAAATGAGTAAACCGATCGCAAAGGAACCCATAACAATCCCAATTTGGTCATAGGAATGCGTTAAGGTACTGATATATAAAGGAATAGTTGGCAATTGGGATGCCATACTTGACCAGAAAAATAGTCCTGCCAAAAAAACCGCAGTCAGATTTTTGCGAAGGTCAGTGTCAAGTTTAGAAAAGGTATTTAAGGACTGCATGTTCTCAAGATGACCACTAAATGATCATAAAAAATATGGAACCCAAGCAATTTGCAAGAACTCCATTTCAAAGAAGTTGACACAAATGACTTGGGCTGTGATTAGATATAGCGGTTTTTAATTTGACTACAGCAAAATAAAAACTCGAAACTCTTACTAGGATTTATCTTTTGTTTTCCAATGAATATGTACTCATTGGAAAACCGCTATATTTATGATTATCTCTTAAATTCTAGATGGGCAATATCAAGCGATCGGGTGAATTAGTTCCATATCAAAAGCTTTGATTCGGTTATAGGCAATGCCTAGCACTGCCTATAACAATAAAGAACTTCACTATCAAATTGTGATTGATTTCTAGTATTTAACTGGAGCTGAAGAACGATCGCGAGAAGGGCGACGGGAATCATAGCCACCATCACGACCACCGCCATCACGATTGCCACCAGAACGACCACCGCCATCACCGCGATAACCGCTTTGACCACGCTTGATCGGTCTACCACTGTTGTAAGAACCACCATCACGATCGCGATCGCGTCCAGAAGGACTGTGAGGCTGTTTCGCCAAGACTTGCAATGCAGCTTGCTCAGCTTTATCGGATTGCAATTGGGTATAGGCGAGTTGCAACGCAGCAGCAGCGATCGCTTGAGGATCATAATCCTCAACCAATTGCGATACCAAAGGTAAGAAGGAAGCTAAACGCTCACCAGTCAAAGCTTCGAGGATTTGCTCAGTAAAGCGACCAATGCGGCGTTCCTGAATCTGAGCAACGTTAGGCAATGGCTGTGGAGGAAGTGGCATACCAACTTGCTGTTCCAATTGACGCAACTTGTAGCGCTCTTTTCCAGAAATCAAGGTAATGGCAATGCCTTTCTTGCCAGCACGACCAGTCCGACCAATGCGGTGAACATAGCGTTCAGGATCATCGGGAATATCAAGGTTAAATACATGAGTCAAACCATCGATATCTAGCCCACGGGCAGCAATGTCAGTTGCGACAACCCAACGTACCTGTTGGTTACGAAAACGGCGCAATAGATTTTCGCGCTGAGACTGCGAAAGATTACCGTGATATTCATCAACACTATGTCCAGAGGATTGCAGAATCTCAGTTAAGCGACTTGCGGAATCCTTAGTACGCACAAAGATAATTGCCGAAGTTGGAGCTTCATATTCCAATACAGGTAATAGAGCCTCTTCCTTAGTCAAGTGATAAGGAACCAAATAAATCTGTTGATCAATGCGAGTAGGCGTAGAATCTTGAGTCTCGACTTTGACAGTTACAGGTGATTTCAAGAAGTTCTTTACCAAACGCTTGACCGCAGGTGGCATTGTTGCAGAGAAGAAAGTGCTTTGTTTGGTTGAAGGAGTTGTTACCAAGATTCTTTCGACATCTTGAATGAAGCCCATATTGAGCATTTCATCAGCTTCATCTAAAACAAACCAAGCTAGTTTGTCTAGTTTGAGCTTGCCACGTTCCATCAAGTCGATGACTCGACCGGGAGTACCGACAACAACATGAACGCCACGATCCAACTGAATCATTTGGCGATCGATTGCGGAGCCACCATATACAGTGAGAATTTTTGCGCCGGGCTTTGTATTAAAGCTACGCAAAGCCTGTCCGACTTGAATCGCCAATTCGCGAGTGGGTGTCAAAATCAGGGCTTGTAAAGAGTCGTCATTGAGATCCAAACGTTCCAAAATTGGCAAAGCAAAAGCAGCAGTTTTACCAGTACCAGTCTGGGCTTGACCGAGTACATCTGCGCCTGCGAGTAATTGGGGAATTGCTTGTTCTTGAATAGCTGTAGGCTCTGTAAAGCCAATGGATTCGAGCTTAGCAACTCGCGCTTCTGAAATACCGAGAGAAATAAAAGATGAGGGCATTGATGATCCTAAGATTTGCAGCAAATTTGTTCTAAGAACAGTTCGCCTATTCTGCCAATCGCACACGATAAACAATCAATAACAAAGCCGAAGGACATCTCTGCCCTAAATTTTAAGCGGTTTAAAAAGAGCTTTTTTATGAAAACTTCAGCTTCCAAAGATTAGATTGCTTTGGATAGTCATGCAATGGGAGAAATCAGCAAAATGAAGTTACTTATTTCTAGTATAAACCTATGTTAAAGATTGTAAACAATCTTTTCGAGGATTTATACCTATGGTAAGGGTTGATTGGAGACTATTGTCTCCAATGAGGATGACTTTCAATCGAGAATCAGTCATCAGCTAAGAGATTTTTTTTGGATTGATCTAATTCTGTCCACAGATCCTTAATCTGTTTGTACGCTTCGTTTGGTGATATCTTACCACCAGTTTCTAAGGCACATATGATTGAGACGCGATTCGTAAATTCTTGTAGATTAGCATTAAAAGCTAAATTCTCTGGGGAAAATTCGCCTCTATAACTAGGCATAGGGTTTAGAAACCGATCTTTGTCAATATTAGACATGGGCATTTAGCCAATAGGTGTAAGCGGGACAGGCTGAGAAGATCTCAAGATCGCAGACGGATGCAGATGTGGGGAAAAGCGATTATTCTGCAACCTGCCCGAATACGCAGGTCATCAACAAAATGTTATCAGACCATCATCTAAGTTGATCAATCTCAAATCATTACCAAATTAATCATAGCAAATTCATATTAAGAGGCTAGTAATCTAGACTACTCAAATACAATTTAATACTGTGTTTCCAGCAGCGATTAATTGCAATTGCTAATGATCATGCAACATTTAGTGCTTAATGCTGATTAAGACAATAGGGCTTACTTGGTAGCAGTAGCTTTATTATAGGCAACTGCGAGTTTTGCTTTGCGACGTGCGCCTGTGTTGCCATGTAACACGCCACGCTTGACAGCGCGATCTATTTTGCTATAGGCAAGAGACTGTTTTGCATTCACTGCTTCTAAAGCCTCAGGCGTAGGATTTGCCTTATAGGTATCGACCGCTTCTAAATAGCTTTTAATTAGGGTCTTGACGGCTGACTTATATGATCTATTATGCAGACGGTTGCGCTCAGCGATCTGAATGCGCTTTTTTGCGGACTTGATATTTGCCACAGTTTATTCCTTTAACGAAATGACATGGTTTAAAGCATTTATCATCGTAACATTTTGATTAGATTTTGCAAGTATAAAACCAATTTACTTTTTAATCTTTGACTAATCTCTTCCTCAAACGCCAATGACCTATCTGAATTTTGTTTCTTTTTTCGGCATTTTTGGCTTGTGCTTTGTGGCTTGGATCTTTTCTGAGGATCGGCGGGTCATTCCTTGGCGCGTCATTATCTGGGGCATCGGCTTGCAATTAGTTCTAGGATTTTTTGTATTTCAGCTACCTGCAACTAGAGACTTGTTGCAGAGATTTAGCGATTTGCTGAATGCTTTATTTGACTCGGCAGACACTGGCGCAAGATTTGTCTTTGGACGCTTGTTTGTGCCACCGACAGGACAGGAGCCTTATGCATTACTCCCTGTCAAGCCTGATGGCACTTGCGCCCCCGGACAGGTTTTGCTGGATGATCTCACGACTGCGGCAAATAATGCGGTGAAGTACTGCACGACAAATCGTTTGTCTTATGTGTTTGCTTTTCGTGCCTTGCCTGCGGTGATATTTTTCTCAGGGTTTATGGCTTTGCTGGAAAATATTGGAGTCATCCAGATTATTGTGAATATTTTTGCCAAGCTGTTTTTCTGGACGATGCGTTTGAGTGGTGCAGAGGCTCTCAGCGGTTCAGCGAATATTTTTGTGGGTATTGAAGCAGCGATCGTAGTTAAGCCTTACTTACCCAAAATGACTCGCAGTGAGTTATGTGCAATTTTAGCTTGTTGTTTTGGGACGGCGGCTTCTTCGACCTTGGCAATTTATACGAGTTTTTTAAAGCCAGTTTTCCCCAATATCCTCGGTCACTTAGTTTCAGCCTCAATTATTGCGATCCCCGCTTGCTTTGTATTGTCGAAAATCCTTGTGCCAGAAACGGAAGTCCCCTTAACGATGGGGGGAATTCCTAAGGAAGATAAGTCAGCTAAGCCCAAGGATGAGGGAGAGCTAGAAAATGCTGGCGGCGAGACGATGAAGCGCATGAGTCCGATGGATGCCACGATTATTGGTGCTTTGGACGGTTTGAAGATGGCAGCATCGATCGCTGCAATTTTGATTTTGATCGTTGGCTTAGTGGATCTGATCAATCAAATTTTTGCTTCACTGGCTACTGTCAGCGATATTTTCAAAGTGATTAATCTCCCCAATATTCAAGGGGCTTTGTTTTATCCTTTGACTTTGCTCACAGGCGTATCTTTGGATGATTCTTGGACAGCTTCGGTAATTATTGGTCGCCGCTTGTTAGAGACAGCGATCCCCCCCTATCAGGCTCTAGCTCAAGCATCAAAGGATGGACTGATTAGCGATCGCACTGTGATTATTGTCAGCTATGCCTTATCAGGATTTGCTCACCTTGCGTCAGTTGGTATTTTCGTGGGTGGCACGATCGCCTTGATCCCATCGCGTCGGCGTGATATTTCGGATTTGGGTTGGAAGGCTCTATTTGTTGGCACATTAGCAACGATGATGATTGCTTGTATTGCAGGGGTGTTTGATGATGGCAGTCCTAGTATTTTGGGAGAGAAGAAAAAAGCTGATCCAGCACAGGTTAAACCTGCGGCGACAGTTTCTCCTAGTGCTACCCCTTCAACTTCACCTAGCACCTCTCCAAGTCCATCTCCTAATTCTCCAAATAGTGCTACTCCCTCCGCTTCACCGACTTTTTCTCCCAAAGCGTCACCTTCATTACGCTAAAACAACGTCAATTCGGGTTAAGTTGGCAAATTTTAAAATCCCAAAAGTAAAAGCCTTGCTAAGCAAGGATTTTACTTTTGGGATTTTAGAGAGGGTTTACGTAGCAAACCCTCTCTAAAATCCCAAACTCACGTTAAGACAAAAAAGCCTCGCTTTGCGAGGCTTTTTTGTTAGTTTTTTTAGCGATCGCGATATTGTTGGAGTTCTGATTTTAAGTGAGCAATTTCAGCACGGAGATTATCAATAGTTTCTTGCAATTCATCGGGAGCAATATCGCTATCTTCAGTAGTTACGTTTCCCTTTTGCTGCTCAGCTCTTTCGAGAACTGTTTCCACAAAGAGACGGATCTGCTCCTTTTGTTCAGCATCGAATTTACCTAAGGCACTTAGGGCATCGGTTACTGTTTCTTCAATGCGATCGATCACAGCTTCAGCAGTGGCTCTACCAATAAAGAAAGCGTCTAATGGTGATTTGCTCATAAATGTTAATGATTGGATCTAAATTATTAGGGATTAGATTTAGTTAATAGTTCCCACTGGTCAATCAAAAGTTGCTGGTAAGCTGTTTCTCTAATTGCCATCTAAAGAATATAGCAACAAAGTCAAGAATTAGAAGGTGTGGTAAACACACAATACTTTGTAGAAAGCTTTAATTTTGCCCATGACAGAATTAAAGTTTCTATAACTAAAAAGGAGCTTTAATTTTTGGCTCTTTATAGTCTAACTCCTTCAGCTTTTTGAGAATGCGGCTAAAGTATTCCTGCATATAGGATTCAAGGGTAGTCATGTCTTCCTCTTGCAAACCAAAAATTTTGTAGGTCTCGGTCATATCGGCATCAAGGGGAATACCACTAGCAAGAACTTCGGCATAGGTCATGCGCTCGGCAAAGCTCCAACCCCATTCAAATCCAAGGGCAACTTTACGGGCAAAGCGTAATAAACCAAGGGGCATATTGGCAGTTCTGCGGGTGCGTCCCGACATTCTTTCGCAGAGTTTGATGATTTCGCTGGGCTGCCATGCTTTAGGTCCTGCGATCGCAAAGGATTGACGCTCAGTTTCTTTAACTTCTAGCGCTCGAATTGCAAATTTGGCGATATCTTGAGTATTCATGTAGGCGATCGGTGAAGATTCACCACCAATCCAGATAGTTTGATTTTCGAGGATGGGAATTGCATATTCACCAATCAAGTTTTGGAAAAATCCACAGGGTCTGAGGATGGTGTAGTTAAGATCAGTAGAAGCAAGAAACTTTTCTGTACAGTTCTTGATATCCATTAATGGCACATTGGGATATTTCTCTGCATTAAGTATAGAGAAAAATACAAAACGTTGAATGTTTGCCCGTTCAGCGGCTTGGATCAATGACACTTTGCCTTGCCAATCGACATCTCTAATTCTTAGAGATCCAGTTGCCCTAGTTGTGGCTGCATCAATGATCTCAGTGACCCCCTCTAATGCGTCATCGATACTTTCAGGCTTCATGAGATTGCCTGCGACTAGCTCTGCGCCCCATTCTCTGAGGAAGCCTGCTTTCTTAGGATACCGCACAAAACATTTAACTTTTAGCCCCCGATCTAGTGCATGACGGGTTATTTGACGACCTAGTGTACCTGTCGCACCTACGATCAGTAAGCTCATAAAATTTTTTTATAAAAATGACTTTGTAAACATATATAAATCTAACAGATATTTGGTGACATCTTTTGGTAGGCGATATTAGCAATTGCTATATCTGACCGTAGGTAGAGTTAGGGGCAAAACGATCTAATTCTGGGGTAGTTGGTACTTCGAGTCACCTACCCTAAAATCACTACATGTTTTTTTGGTAGAGTAGCTTCATTAGCCTAGGGTATACATCACATGACCAGTCTGTTTCTGGAACGTCTTCACAGCAGCGATCGCCCCGTCATTGTCTTTGATGGTGCGATGGGTACAAATTTGCAAGTCCAAAACCTGACCGCCGAAGATTTTGGCGGCGCAGAGTATGAGGGTTGCAACGAGTATCTGGTGATGACGAAACCTGAAGCAGTCGCCAAAGTACATCGTGACTTTTTAGAAGCAGGAGCCGATGTGATCGAGACGGATACCTTTGGCGGTACATCAATCGTCCTGAATGAATATAATTTGGGGCATCTCGCCTATGAACTTAGCAAAAAAGCGACAGAACTAGCTAAGTCCGTAGCTGCCGAATTTTCCACACCTGAGAAACCCCGTTTTGTGGCGGGATCGATCGGTCCAACCACCAAGTTACCGACTTTGCTCCACATCGATTTCGATACGATGAAGCAGTCCTTTATCGAGCAGATCGAAGGGCTATACGATGGCGGTGCAGACTTACTTTTAATTGAAACTTGTCAGGATGTTTTGCAAATTAAGGTCGCGCTCAATGCGATCGCTGAGTTCTTTGACAAGAAAACCGCCGAAGGTAAGCCGCGCATCCCCGTCATGGTTTCGGTGACGATGGAAACCACAGGCACAATGCTGGTTGGTTCCGATATTTCCGCAGTAGTGACCATTCTCGAACCCTATCCCATCGACATCTTAGGGCTAAACTGCGCGACGGGTCCCGACCTGATGAAAGAGCATATGCAGTATTTGAGCGCCCATTCTCCCTTTGTGGTGTCCTGTGTACCGAATGCTGGCTTGCCCGAAAATGTGGGCGGACAAGCCTTTTATCGCCTCACTCCCGACGATCTTAAAGGACATTTAGCCCACTTTGTCGAAGACTTAGGCGTGCAGATTATCGGTGGTTGTTGCGGCACAAGACCAGCCCACATCAAGGCTTTAGCCGATGCTGCCAAGACTCTCAAACCCAAAAAACGTGAACCTCTAGTCGTTCCGTCAGCAGCTTCCATTTATAGCTCCCAGCCCTATATTCAAGATAATTCATTCCTAATTGTCGGTGAAAGATTAAATGCAAGCGGTTCTAAGAAAACTCGCGATTTGCTCAATGCTGAGGATTGGGATGGACTAGTGGCGATCGCGCGATCGCAAGTAAAAGAAGGCGCACATATCCTCGATGTGAACGTGGATTATGTGGGACGCGATGGCGTGCGGGATATGCATGAACTGGTATCGCGCCTCGTCACTAACGTGACTTTGCCTCTAATGCTGGATTCCACCGAATGGGAAAAGATGGAAGCAGGGCTAAAGGTGGCGGGTGGTAAATGTATTCTCAACTCCACTAACTACGAAGATGGGGAGGAACGCTTCTGCAAAGTCGTGAGCCTCGCCAAGCAATATGGCGCGGGGATCGTCATCGGCACGATCGATGAAGAAGGCATGGCACGAACTGCTGACAAAAAATTTGCGATCGCTTCCCGTGCCTACAAACAGGCGACGGAAGAATTAGGAATGCCCGCCAGTGAGATTTTCTTTGATACGCTCGCTTTACCGATTTCGACAGGGATCGAAGAGGATCGTCAGAATGCTGCTGCTACCATCGAATCAATCCGCCGCATCAAGGAAGCGATGCCCGAAACCCATATCTTGCTGGGTGTTTCCAATGTTTCCTTTGGCTTAAATCCTGCTTCTCGGATTGTTCTTAACTCGGTATTCTTGCATGAAGCGATGAAAGTCGGTATGGATTCATCGATCGTTCATGCTAGTAAGATTGTGCCATTAAATAGAATCCCCGAAAGAGAATTAGAAGTAGCTCGTCAACTCATCTTCGATCAGCGCCAATTTGATGGTGATATCTGCACCTACGATCCCCTCGGCGAATTTACGAAACTCTTTGAAGGGGTTTCCGCCAAGCGTGTTAAGGTCGTTGATGATAATCTCTCCATTGAGGAGAAGCTTAAAAATCATATTATTGACGGCGATCGCATTGGTTTAGATGACGCGCTCACTGAGGCTCTTAAAACCTACGAACCGCTCACAATCATTAACCAATTCCTCCTTGATGGCATGAAAGTAGTTGGCGAACTCTTTGGCTCAGGACAGATGCAACTTCCCTTTGTACTGCAATCCGCCGAAACCATGAAATCTGCTGTTGCCTTCTTAGAGAAATTCATGGAAAAAGCCGAAGGTTCCAATAAAGGCGTATTCCTGATTGCCACTGTCAAAGGTGATGTCCATGATATTGGTAAGAATCTTGTCGATATCATTCTCTCCAACAATGGCTACAAAGTCGTCAATATCGGCATCAAGCAATCGGTAGAGAATATCATTCAAGCCTATGAAGAATGCAAGGCGGATTGCATTGCCATGAGTGGCTTGTTGGTCAAATCTACAGCCTTCATGAAGGATAATTTACAGGAATTTAATAATCGCGGCATTACAGTCCCCGTCATTCTCGGCGGCGCAGCACTCACCCCTAAATTTGTCTACAACGATTGTCAGAATGTCTATAACGGCAAGGTGATCTATGGTAAAGATGCCTTCTCTGACCTCAACTTTATGGATAAATATATGCCTGCCAAGGCTGAGGGTAAATGGGAAGATGCTAAAGGCTTCTTGGATGAAGACTTAACCGTTGTTATTGATACTTCTGAAAAAGACGTAACTACCGCGGCTGAGGATAAGGCTAAGAAAGAAGCAGCGCTTGCAGAGCGCTATTTAGATATTGAGCGATCGGATTCAGTCGATACCAATATCCCCCGTCCCAATCCTCCCTACTGGGGAACCAAGATTCTCCAAGGTGCAGATATTCCCATTGAAGAACTATTTTGGAATCTGGATTTGCAAGCACTCTTTGCTGGTCAATGGCAGTTCCGCAAGCCTCAAGGTCAGGCTCGAGAGGAGTACGATCTATTCCTGCAAGAAACCGTTTATCCAATTCTACACACATGGAAAGAACGGATTATCAATGAGAAGTTACTAGCGCCAACCTCAGTCTATGGCTATTTTCCTGTCTTAGCGGAAGGAAATACGGTCTATGTTTACAATCCTCAAGATATCGACAACATCAAGAACGCTGAGCCAATCAATTCCTTTGTGTTCCCTCGCCAAAAGTCCCAACGTCGTCTCTGTATTGCCGATTTCTTCTCGCCCAAGAATTCGGGAATCGTTGATGTTTTACCCTTGCAAGCAGTCACCGTTGGACATATTGCCACCGAGTTTGCTCAAGGATTATTCAAGGCGAATCAATACACTGATTACCTCTATTTTCACGGCTTAGCCGTGCAGATGGCGGAAGCAGTGGCGGAGTGGACACATACGCGCATTCGCCATGAACTCGGCTTTGGTAGCGAAGATCCCGACAATATCCGCGATATTCTCGCCCAGCGCTATCATGGCTCTCGCTATAGTTTTGGCTATCCCGCCTGTCCGAATATGCAGGATCAGTACAAGCTTCTCGATCTGCTTGATGCAAAGCGTGTTGGTTTAGAAATGGATGAGAGTGAACAACTCTATCCTGAACAGTCAACTACGGCACTGATTGTGCATCATCCTATAGCTAAGTATTTCAGCGCTTAAATTTCAATGCTTAACATAAGGTATTGAATTTCATTCTTGGCATTCTATATCCCCATCAAATTAATCAAATTCATGGCAAAGAATACTTCTACTTGGCAGGTCTATCGAGATTGGCTTGCCAAGCAAATGGGTATAGATGAAGAGCGCAAAACTGAGGTCTATTTAGAAATTTCCCAAGCGGCGACTTTAACCGATGCTGCCTATTGGTTTCAGTTAATTTTTGCGGCTGGGATTGCCACAATGGGTTTAGTATTAAGTAGCCCTGCGGTAATTATAGGTGCAATGTTGATTTCGCCTCTGATGGGACCGATTCTGTCGTTGGGTTTAGCTCTAGCTACTGGTGACTTTGTGCTGCTAGTTAGGGCAATCGCCAATCTAACGATTAGCTGTTCAGTTGCCATTATTTTTGCGATCTTATTAATTTTTACCCTACCATTTAAGGAAGCCACGAGTGAAATTTTGGCGAGAACAACTCCTAATACTTTGGACTTAGCAGTTGCTTTGTTTTCAGGAGCCATTGGCACGATCTCAACTTGCCGACCAATCAAAGGGGTAATTACTTCAATTCCAGGAGTATCGATCGCCGTTGCCCTGATGCCGCCACTATGTGTAGTTGGTTTTGGCATTGGTATGGGATTTAGCCTCAATTTAGTTGAAGGATTGCAGATTTCTAGAGGTGGTGGCTTATTATTTTTGACTAACCTTGTGGCGATTGCCTTTGCTTCAGCATTAGTATTTCTAGGACTAAATATTGACACAGAAACTGTGCGAAAAAGAGTTAAGTTATGGGAATCCAGCGATCGCGAAAGTTTAGCAGTGCAGAACTTTTTAGGTAGCTATAAATTTCTGCAAAAGTTGCGCCCAATTGGTAGTTTACCTAGTCGTCTGCTAGTAGGATTTTTAGCAATACTGGCGCTTCTAGTTCCTCTGAGTAGTGCCTTTGCTAAATTGGGCGAAGAAATATCTTTTAAACAACAGCAAAATGCTCTACGCCGCAATGCCATAAGTATTTGGCAGTATCGATTTAGTAATTTTCCCAATAATCAGATCCGTTCATCCATTGAAAGGTTATCCATTAGTGAAAAAGATAAATTAGTCACGGTCAAATTAAATGTTTTCACAAGTAAAATTTATTCTGATGCCGAAAAAGAACAATATGTACAGGAGCTTGCAAGCAAATTAGAAAAAGATCCGCAGCAAATTCAATTCACCTTGACGGAAATTCCCACGGCATCAAATGAACTTTTATCTAAAAAGGAAGAAGTAACTCAGACAACTGTTCCCACACATCCTAGCCTCAATGAATTACAGGTGAATCTTTTGCAATCTCTAAATAAGGCGATCGCTGATGTATCTTTACCACCAAATATGCAGTTAGTGGATTATGCGGTCAGTATTGGCAACTCGCAGTCTTTTCTAGTTAATATTGTCTACTTGAGTGATCGCGTTCTCAGCGATGATGCTCAAGTCTTGGTAGTACAAGATGTTCAAAAACGTCTAGGGGTGGGAAATGCCAAGGTTAGTTTAGACTACATCAATACAGGAGTTAGTGAAATTGTATTTGATGAGAATGCTGCCACAATTCCTACAAATGCTAATATCAATCTTGACCAGATTGGGAAATTGCTACAGCTTTATCCAAAACTGAATTTATCTGTTGCGATCAGCTTAAGGAATCTTGAAAATAACGATTTAAGGAAATCTCGATTTCAGTCGATTGTTGACTATTTAGCGTCGAAGTGGCAAATTTCTCAACAACGATTAAGTATTGTCCAGTCTGTAAATTTAGGTGATTTGAATTCTCTTAATTCATCACAAGAAAGTAAAGCTCTATTAAAAATCACTATAAGCCCCAAAGCAGAATAACTAATTACCTGAATATGGAGTGAATATTGATACTTAAATTGATTGTCAAAATCCTCCAAGACAGCAGTTACACCAAGCAGTAATAGAGAAAAAATCCTCGATATCCAGAATTATCTACGCGCCCAGAAATTTGTGAAATGAGTTAAGGATTTGTATGGCTTGTAAGCGATCGCCTAAATCCTAAAAAACTAATCCCCGATAACATCCTCCTAACAAACACTTCAGCAACGAAACTTAGTTCCTATGAGAAATTTGCAAAACTTGCTATTTGCTGCCCTTGGTGGTGTACTCATGGGGCTTACGCCCGATCCCTTTAGTCAATGGTGGCTAGCATGGATTGCACTCATTCCTCTCTGGCTGCTGTCTCAGAAGCTAAAAGTCAAAAGCGCGATCGCAATGGGAGCAGTATGGGGATTTTGCTATCACGGCATGGCGTTATTTTGGATTACATCAGTGCATCCGATGGAATGGATGGGCGTACCTTGGTGGACTAGCTTTTGGATTGCGACATTAGTTTGGATATTGATTACAGGATGGGGATCTGTATTATCAGGACTATGGGCAGGCGGGATGTCTTTATTCACGCACAAACTGAATGTTCCCAGTCGGATTATTATTGCTTGCGCGATCTTTAGTGGATTAGAAATTGTCTGGAGTTGGGGACCACTCTATTGGACAGCCTTGGGCTATACCCAGAGTCCCCACGACTTGCTGTTGCTCCAAATTAGCCGACTCTCTGGACAACAGACGATGACTTCCGCAATTGTGGTAATCAATGGATTATTAGCAGAAACCCTATTACATAAACCTTGGCGCGATCGCCAACCCCTATGGAACCAACAAAAGCAGTCCATAGTTTTACTAAATTGGGCTAAGCAATGGCGCTATGCGATCGCCACAATTGTGATTTTATTAGCAATGTCGGGCTATGGCGCATGGGAAATGCAAAGCGATCGCATGATCAGTACTAACGCTCAAGCAATTAAAGCAGGCCTCATTCAAGGTAACTTCCCTAATGCACTGACGGTAAAGCTGAAAGGATGGGAAATCGCCGTTAATAACTACACTAAAGGCTATGAGAAGCTAGCCCAGTCAGGCGCAGAAATGATCGTCACTCCTGAAACCGCAATTTCTTTTCTTTATCCCAATTACGATGCCAGACGAGAACCTTTCGATCAAGTAGTTGAGAAATATCGTGTTCCTGTTTGGTTAGGAGGCTTTGGCAAAACACGCAATCCCAATACTGAAGATCCGAATAACTACACGAATAGCCTCTTTCTAATCGATGGTTCCAATAAAATCCTCAGTCAATATGACAAGGTAAGGCTCGTTCCTGTTGGGGAATATATTCCCTTTAAACCAATTTTAGGAAGTTTAATCAAGCGTCTATCTCCATTACGAGGCGAAGTAGAAGCAGGTTCTAGCGAACAACTGGTCGATACACCTTGGGGACATTTTATCGTTGGCATTTGTTACGAATCTGCTTATCCTGCCACTTTCCGTTTTCAAACTGCCGCAGGTGGTCGCTTAATTCTCTCAGCATCTAATAATGCTCATTTCGCTTCCTATATGTCGGCACAACACCATGCTCAAGATGTAGCAAGAGCGATCGAAAGCGATCGCTGGGCAGTGAGGGCAACCAATACAGGCTATTCAGGCTTTGTCGATCCCAATGGGCGCACAGTTTGGCTATCGGATGTGAATACCTATGAAACCCATTTAGAAACGGTTTATTTGCGCGATACCAAAACTTTATATGTCATGTGGGGGGATTGGTTAACACCTTTACTCTGCATTACCAGTGTTGCAATCTATGCCAAACATCGGATTACACATGGTTGAAACCAGAGAGAGATTTTTGTAGAAAGTATCACTTTGTGGTAGTTTGTGGCACTTCCTACAAAATCAGAAAATTAGAGAATTCCCTCCTTTTGTGCCATCGATATCATCAAATCAATCACACGACAGGAATAACCCCACTCATTGTCATACCAAGAAACGACCTTGAAGAAGTTAGGATTTAACTCAATGCCAGCACCAGCATCAAAAATACTCGATCGCGCATCTCCTCTAAAATCAGTTGAGACTACCTCCTCATCGGTATAACCGAGAATGTCCTTTAAAGAACCCTCTGAGGCATCCTTCATCGCTGCGCAGATTTCTTTGTAGCTGGTAGGTTTTTCCGTCTTAAAGGTTAAATCAACCACTGATACATCAGGTGTCGGAACACGCAAAGCCATTCCCGTCAGTTTCCCTTTCAGTTCTGGTAAAACTAAAGCTACTGCCTTCGCTGCACCTGTGGAAGAAGGAATAATATTTTGACCTGCTCCACGTCCACCACGCCAGTCCTTTTTGCTAGGTCCATCAACTGTTGGCTGGGTTGCAGTCATTGCATGAACCGTGGTCATCAATCCTTCCGCAATCCCAAAGTTATCATTGAGAACCTTGGCGATTGGTGCTAAGCAATTAGTGGTACAGCTTGCATTAGAAACAATCAAATCATTGTCAGGATTGAACTTATGGTGGTTAACGCCAACCAGTAATGTGGTTACTTTCTCAGGATCTTTGGTGGGGGCTGAAATAATCACGCGCTTTGCACCTGCATGAATATGCGCGATCGCCCCTGCATAGTCGGTAAATAGCCCTGTAGATTCCACCACATAGTCCGTCTTTAGCTCACCCCAAGGTAATTCGGACGGATTACGAATGGCTGTACAGGGAACAAGCTTGCCATCGATCTCAATACCTTCTGGCTTTGCAGCGATCTCGCCATCGTAGAGACCATGCGTAGAGTCATGTTTGAGCAGATAAGCGAGGTTATCAGAAGGAACTAGATCGTTGATTCCGACAATCTCGATTTCGGGATGCTTGGCAGCAACACGAACCACTAATCGTCCAATTCTGCCAAATCCATTAATACCAATTCTGAGCTTAGCCATATGTTGCTTATCCAGCAGTTCTATATTGCGTCGCGATCATGCTAGCCTAAGTTTTAAGGGTCAATGTCTGGAAACCCTTGATATGTTAGGAATTGAATATAAAAAACTGATTAATTTTAAACTTTAAATTTGATTCTCTTTCCCAAAAATATGCTGGTGTTGATCTAAGTCCCTCTGAGGAGGCTAAAAATACCTATTTATTACGCTCTATGTTGAGTTAAGTTTTTTTAAAACCAAAGCAATAAGCTGTGGCGCACGCTGTGCGTGCGTCACAGCTTATTGCTTTGGTTTTAAATTTCCCTCAGCTACTTATTAAAGCTCTCAACCATGTCAAAATATCCAAAATAGGCTGAAACAGAGTGCAAGCTCTAAAAATTTGCAATAAAGTAAATTAATTAACTAGGATTACAACAACTATGTCCCGTTTACCCCTTACCTTAGCAACCGCTTTTAGCCGCCGCAGCGCTCTCAAGATTATTAGCGGTCTCCATAACTTTGATCGCGACTCTGTGAAAATGGTTGTGCAAGCAGCTGATCGCGGCGGTGCAACATTTGTCGATATCGCGGCTGATGCCGAACTAATTGCGATCGCTAAGTCTAATTGCTCTTTACCCATTTGTGTATCGGCTGTCGAAGCTCACAAGTTGACTGAGGCTGTAGCTAATGGTGCTGATCTTGTTGAAATCGGTAACTACGATAGTTTCTACGCTCAAGGTCGTGTATTTACCGCCGCCGAAATCATTGCTTTGACCGCAGAAACCAGAGCATTATTGCCCCACACTGCTATTTCCGTCACCGTTCCTCATACATTGCCCCTCGATGAGCAAGTCACCCTCGCTGAGAAACTCGAAGCAATCGGTGCAGACATCATCCAAACTGAAGGTGGTACAAGCTCTGCTCCAACCCATGCAGGTGTCCTTGGTGCGATCGAAAAGGCATCGCCTACCCTTGCTGCTGCCCATGCGATTAGCCGTGCAGTTTCTATCCCTGTAATGTGTGCTTCTGGTTTGAGCAATATCACTGCACCAATGGCGATCGCTGCTGGAGCCTCTGGAGTTGGTGTTGGTTCTGCTGTTAACCAATTGAATGATGTGGTTTCGATGATTGCGACTGTTCGTGCTCTTAGAGAATCAATTGATAGCAATGTTGCAAACCAAGCTGTTGTGTAATCAATATTTGCTTAATTTCTCGCTAGCAAATTAGCAAAATCCATAAACTAAAAGGCGATCGCTATGAATTTTCTAGTTCAAAGCGATCGCCTTTCTCAACTAGAAGACAATGAACAGCCTACAATAGCTATAAATTACATTAAGGAGATTGCTGATGGCGCAAATTAGCACTCGCCTTTACTGGATATTCCAATCACTCATTGCTTTTATTCCCTATCTGCTGGCAGGTTTGCTAGCAGGTACACTCGTTTTAGCGCTAGGTGTTTTCATTGCTCGCTTCCTTCTATGGGATTGGTTGCTCCCCTTTGAAGAGTCCTGCTTGCTAACTCTCAAAGAATGGTCTAATCCAACCCTAGATCGATACATGATGGTTCTAACTTTAATGGCTCAGGGCGAAATAACCATTCCTGTACTCATGGCGATCGCAGGAATTCTTATTTATCGTGACGAGGCAATTCCAGCTCTAATTTTAGCGATCGGGCTAAGCGGTTCATGGTTGCTTAACGGCATTTTTAAGTCTTTCTTCCGACGTAAACGACCTGATCTCTGGGCTTCTTCTAAACGTCTGATGGATTACAGTTATCCTAGCGGTCATTCCATGAGTGCCATTTCCTTTTACGGTTTATTGGCGGCGATCTTGGAGCAGTCTCTAAGTATTCCTTTATGGCTTACTGCTCCCTTGGCAGTATTTCTAACCTTGGGAGTGGGCTTTAGTCGAGTGTATTTTGGGGTGCATTGGCCAACAGATGTCCTGAGTGGATGGGTTGCAGGCGGCATCTGGCTTGCCTCATGCTTATACGGACTAGTTCAAATCAGTGGAACTTAAACAGAGATTGGTGGGTGATCGGTGGAAATGCTGCCAGATTGCTCTGTCACACCATAACTATTATTTTCGTCAGCGAACTTTAATAGCAACTCAGGCGTGGGTACACAAATCCAAAGAGCGTCTGGAATCACTTCCACAGTGATGGGGGTAACGCCTAGATACTGTCCATCAGCATGAACTTCTAATGGTGGATAACTCTTAATCTCAATTTTAGCCGCTCGATGAATATTGAGCCGCTCATGGGGAAGGCGTTCACCCCGCATAGCTTTAAAGAAGTGAAGGAGATGATCCCATTTGGAGGGGTTATCAATATATATTACGTCCAGCTTGCCATCATTCATTTTTGCGTCAGGCGCTAGGGCAAATTGCACCCCATAGCGGGGACTGTTGCAGATATTGACTTGCAAGATGCGTAAACGACGCATCCGTCTGCCATCAAGGCGCAGGACTAAGCGGTGCTGTTTAAATTGCAAAAAAGCTTGGATACCTGAGAAGAAACTCTTAAAAGCAGCCCAATAATTGTTCTTGATTCCTTCTTTAACTTCATCTCCCCAAGGAAAGAGTGTAGCTTCTAGCCCTACGCCTACTACTTCCACAAAGTAATGATTGTTTGCCTTGCCCATATCAAACCGACCACGCACTCCCTCTACCAGAGTCTGAATGGCTTGAGATAAATCGTTGGGAATATCTAAGCTAGCGGCAATATTATTACGTGTTCCCATCGGAATAATGCCTAACACAGTTTGAGTATGCATTAACCCTCGCGCTACGGCTTCAATCGTGCCATCACCTCCCGCTACAATCACAAGCTTAGCACCTGCTTTAGCCGCCTCAGCCGCAAGTCCCTCACCATCTTCATCGGGAGAAGTTGTGCAAAGTTCAGCTTTAATGCCTTGATTTTGCAAAGCCTCAACAATTTCAGTTGATAGATCGGGCTTGTCAGCAGGACCAGAAGTGGGGTTGATGATGAGTCGCGTATTCATCTCTGTCGTTTTCCTATTGGTTTAAAGTTGGGAAATATGGTAAACGGTTAGGATGAAAGCCTGCTTATGTACACTTTCTCAACCCAAGTAAACTTAAAAACCAGATTGCCGTACCGCCCGCGTAGCAGGTAGCACGGTAATTTGGTTTTAGTTTATAACTATGCTGAGCTACTTAGAACTCAAGCTTATGGACTATAACAGTTAGGTGAGACTTTCCCTTCCCCCTATAAGCGGATCTATCAAACTGACAAGATTACTCTACCCCTCCATAAAGGAATTTCCTACCTAAACTTATCCGCGATCGCCACTCACCACCTATAAGAGAGTCCTTGAGAAATTAAGGGAGCCGTTTGAAGTGAAAATTCTATTACAGTTTTACTACAGTTTGTTTCGTAATGAATTAGGTTAATCAAATCACTCACGAAGTCAAATAGCCTCTTGTCATGATGTTTGCATAGAGAACTTCTCTTAATCACTATTTAAGGAGTATTTAATTGAAGCCTCTCATGATCGAGAAATCTCCCATCGTTTAGAAAACTTTCTCGAAGATGATGAAAAGAACTTCGGGATCATCAACACAGTAATCCTTCAGCATGAAATCAAAGCTGAGCAGAAACGAAATAACTGTCCAAAAGATGATCAAAAAAGCTTTGAATTTTCTATGAATTCAAAGCTTGTAAGAGCAAAATTCAAATTAAACGCCCAAACAACAGGAAAAAATCATGATTCGTACTAATCAGTCAGAAGAAGTTTTTACAGATCGTCGTAATAATAATGGTAATGGTGCTACAGAGTTTAGCGATCGCGTTCATTGGGGCGCAATCATCGCAGGATTAATGGTAGCCATAAGCTCTCAATTATTACTAAGTGCGATCGGTGCTGCACTGGGCTTTGGCAATATTGCAGGTTCGGGTGCACCTCGCTCTGACTCAGGTGATGTTGCTCAATCCGTTGGTGTCTGGACAATCATTAGTCTATTTATTTCTCTATTTATTGGTGGTTGGGTAACCGCGAGATCTTTCGGATCGGTCAATCGGAGTACGGCTGCTCTTAATGGAGCAATTCTCTGGGCAACAACTTTAGCAATTAGCTCTTTGTTAGTAGCTATTGGAGTCACTGGTGCTTTTGGGTTGGCGGCTGCTAATGCAGATAAGATTGCTAATCAAGTCCAACAAAATGGAATTACTCTTCCTGATGTAAGGAATAGTAATCCTTCTGGAAGTGACACACAAAATACTAGAGCAACACCAAGCCCGATACCTACTCTGAGCGCTCAACAAACACGTGAAGTTGCTTCTAATGGATCTAAGGCTAGTTGGGCTTTTACTTTTGGCTCATTGTTAGGACTTGCGGCAGCAATGGTTGGAGCAAGCGTTGGTGCTCGCAGTCTGCACACTCAAAGAACCAACTATAACGGTCATAGCCAAGCATAAAGAAAGTATTAGAATTGCTTAGTGCTAATGTCACTATTATGACAAATTTGGAAAAATATCCTGTTGAAATATTTTTAATGGGATGTTTTTAATAGTACTGATCTCAAGCATAAGCATTTCTAAGCGTGCTCTACAGTAATATGCGAACCAAGCAGTTGTGTAATCAATATTTGCTTGATTTCTCGTCAGTAAATTAGCAAAATCTATAAACTAAGAGGCGATCGCTATGAGTTTTCTAAAAGCTCAAAGCGATCGCCTTTTTATGAAATCAGCTAGCCAAAATTGCGATCGCCTAATCTTGTAGCTAAAATATGATGAGTATCTTTCATATTTGCTTATGAATACTCTAACTCCAACGCGACAGCAGATTATTGAGTTAATTGATAACTTGCCAGAGGATTCTTTCCCTGAGCTTGTCACTTTTATCGGCTATCTTCGCTATAAGACTGTTGAGACAACAGTAGATCTGCCTTACAACAGTTTTTTACTGTCAATTGCAGGTTTGGGTGCTTCCAATGAAAAGGATATTTCAGAGAGAGATGAAGAGATTTTAGCAAATGAAGTTAATCCAATTCGTGGTTGGAGTATTCATTCAAATAAGAAAATATAACTATTTTACTTGATACTAGATTTCTATTTGCTTTAATAAATTATCCATTACTACTTATTCAATGAAAAGTATTGCAATACCCCTAAAAAACAAGCCTGTTGATGAATCATGTAGTAATCGATTTCTTCGTGCGCTTTGGGCTACATTACGCTTAGAATTTGGGAAGTTGGCGTGGCAATATAGTCCAAGGAAAGACGGATCTCGTCGTGTAATCTATTTTGGTTACGCAGACATTGCTCTTTCTTTTACGATCCATATTGGGATTATGTATAAAAGAAAAGGAATTATTGAAAGTGTTGTTTTTGGCACTGGTGAGTTAATTAGTGAGACAATGAAATCCCCTAGAGGATAATAATTCCAGCATAGAAACGGGACGATAAAAAAGTCCGATCGCCATAGCAGGAGTCTTATTCTTACCCAAGCCCACATGAGGTCTCACCCAGTTGTGAACTAGTCTTTGCACAGTGACTGCTCGTTGTAATCCTTTGGTATTTTTCGCATACAGGTTCTGTCTGCGACGATAAGCACTACATCTCCTTCTCAAAGCACTGTTGTTAGCTTCATTGTGATTGGCATGAATGTCACACTTGTCGCTAATAGCCGTATAGGGATGCTCAGGTTTGAGCCATTCGACCCGACGATTTCCCTGTGAACCCTTGATTTTGATCGCAACTTCTAAGCCATGTCGCCATACCTTGCGATGTCCATACTCACGGCTTACTTCGGTGGATTTGAGGTGCACACTTGCCCTTTGCCACAGTTGCTGAGCATAGCGTCTTTCGCCATCAGTAAACCATCGGATGTATTGACTCATTTTTGCCCATTGCCATGCTGTTTCTGTGGCTTTAGCAAATAGTTCAGTATTTTTGAGTCCTGCTCTTGCTTCAATCCAATAGCGACTCTTACGCTCAATGAATGTCACTGTCCAGCCTTTTGACTCACTGGGGGGAAAGGTTCTCGCCTACGTGAGTATAAACTTCATCGCCCTCGATTGTGACATCTCCTCCTGTTGGGGCGGATGGACTCCATTGTTGGGATTGGACTGCTAATTTTTGCTCCCATCTCATGATGCTGACATGGGATTTTTCCAGTACTCTCCCACTAGCTCTGATTCCCATCCCTTCACTCCTCATCTTCATCGCTAAGGACACTACACTTGCTGGTGTTCTCAGCCTTGACATTGGCGTTCCTGTCCTTTCACTGAATCTCTTGCCGCATCCTTTACATAAATAATTCTGAACAACTTTTCCGTCTTGGTGGTGATGTTTGCCGTTTTTGATTGTCTTTTGGCTTTGGCAGTGGGGGCATTCCATGGCTTTCTCCTTGGCTCTGCTTCTATTTTCTCATGCCACTAATTTACTGACCAGTGCCTTGTTTTTGAGGATGTTTTTGATAAAACAGAATTTCCTGTGGATAAATTTCAAAACATTGTGTAAGAGTCGCTGAGAATGCTTCTGAATATGAGCTTTATGTTTCTGCCGAGATAATTGTTCCTTACGGTTTTCAATTCTAGAGTTGCCAAAGCTTAGAAGTATTCTCTCTCCTTACACATGATGCACAAAAGACCAACATATTCTCCTTTCTTTCTCAAAATCTCCATAAGACTGATTTACAAATTAAAATTCAAGCTTTCGATGATGCTGATGCAAATCATCAGTTTATGCTCTATGCACGCCCTATTTTGGATGTACTATCAGCATTCACAAATCTTTTCTTTGACATAGGCAAGCCTAGAAAATGTGTGACCTTACTTAACTATCCTCAACCAAGAAAATCAATACTTAATCATGATTGGCTTGATGGATATCCAATCGTAGAAAATAAGCTTATGTTACCTGACCACTGCTTAAAACTTATTGAAGATATAGTTCAAAGCAATATAAATAAGAATAAACAATTAATTTTAGATGCTTGCCATCACTTTCACTCAGCGCGTTCTTTCCAAGAGCGATATTATTTTTATTCGCAAACAGAATCTATATCTGAAATAGCAATGGTTCTTTACATTTCATCAGTTGAAGTCCTTTCTTTAATCAATGTCTCCCCTCCATCGAATTGTCCTACTTGTAGTCAACCACAGCATCGCATATCATCTCGCGTTGTAGAATTTATGGAACGTCATAATGGAACTAACATTGCTAGCCTGATTAAGGCGTTATATAATGACCGTTCTAAATATCTCCACGCTGGACGATTACTATCTTCGAGATCATACAATGGAAAAATAATTCCACAGTTAAAATTTTCTTCTGATAATGGTGTTCTTTCGCCTATGTCGCTTGCACCAATTCATAATTTACGAGAGTTTACGAGCTTCTGTATTCGTGCGGAAACTTACAATGAATATAATTTCAATTCTGATGAATGCAGTCCTTATTCATATAATGAGAATATAGAGGCTGATATAGAACCTCAGTTTAAGAACAAATATTTTAAATTTTTATTGGAAATATACGAATATTTTCAGGATAAAATCAAAGGCTCATGAAATTTTAGTTCCAGAAAATGGTTGTCAGAATCTTCTCTAAAAAAACTTCTAACTATACCTTAAAACATTTCATTCCAATTAAAAGTCACATCGGGAAAAGCAAAAATTGATAGAGTGTCATTCTCATCGTAACGTCTGATTAACTTATATCCATTTGCCGATGGTTGCGAATATCCCTCGATCGCTTTTTTATTCACATCAAATAACCACATTTCAGGAATCCCCGCCGACGCATACAGAGGAGATTTTACTTCGCGATCATAATCAACGGAACTATCAGCAACCTCGATGATTAATAAAATATCCTCTGGAGTTGGCAATCCATCAGCATAGAAATCTTCACGAAATTTCAAGATGGCAATATCTGGTTGTGGCTCAGAGTTATCATTTAGGCGAATTGAGTTTTGCGGCCAGATGATAGCCTTGCCAAAAAGACGATTAGTAAATATTGCATTCAGTCGAGCAACACAGGTAGCGTGTTTTCTGCCAATTGGGGACAGAGTTTGAATTTCTCCGTTAATTAGCTCAATGCGATCGCCCTCTTGGAAAACACCAGCTTCGTGCATAAGGTGATATTGCTGGGTCGTCAAGAGGAACTTATTCGCCAACTTATTCTGGTTTTGCGTAAGCAATTGAACTGTCATAAGCTTAGAATTAGGTAGGTTGGAGTGATATCTAAGATCATCATAGCTCAACCTATAGCAATTCTAAGAGAGTGTACTCCTTTGGGGTGCACTCTCTTAGTTCGATGAAAATAATTAGCGATCGCGAGAAATCATGACAGGTTTACGTGAAATCATCTGTTCTACTCAAGGTGCAATTGACCTCCAAATTAATGGAGCATTAGGAATTCCTTTTAACGATTTAAATGACGATCGCGCTGCTAAGTTACCTGAGATTTGTCGATTTCTCTATCAACAGGGACTAGATGGATTTTTGCCTACTCTCGTTACAGCCTCTATTGAGCAGTTCCATCGATCGCTATTTTTCCTAGCTAAAGCGATTGCCCATCAAAAGCAAAATCCCGATCCTCATGAAGCCAAAATTTTAGGAGTCCATCTCGAAGGACCTTTTCTGCATCCCGATAAGCGGGGCGCACATCCGCAACAACATCTATTACCGCTTAATCTCGATACATTACGGCAGGTATTAGGTGATTACACCGACATTATTAAACTAGTTACTCTTGCACCCGAACTTGATCCATCAGGGGAAACGATTCAATATTTACGCGATCGCCAAATTATCGTTAGTCTTGGTCACTCTACGGCAAATGCAGAACAAACGCGAATGGCGATCGCCCAAGGCGCAACGATGGTCACCCATGCCTTTAATGCGATGCCCAGTTTGCATCATCGCGATGTGGGGCTATTGGGTGAAGCAATATTAAGCGATCGGGTTTGGTGCGGATTAATCGCCGATGGCATTCATGTGTCGCCTGAAACGATCAAACTGCTCTATCGAATGAAAAAACAAATTTTTCTGGTCAGTGATGCCCTTGCACCCCTTGGTTTGCCCGATGGCACTTATCCTTGGGACGATCGCCAAATTACAATTCAAAACGGCACAGCGAGATTACCCGATGGCACGCTTTCAGGTACGACGCTGCCCTTAATCAACGCAGTCAATAATCTGATCGAGTGGGGAATTTGTGAGCCAGAAAATGCTATTAAACTAGCGATCGAGGCTCCACGCCTTGCCATGAATCTTGAAATCGATCAAGATGCGCCTCAAAGGCTCACTTGGTGCAGTTACTCGTTCTCTTGTCCTGCTCCACCCCATTTTAAATCCGTCCGCACTTCTTGGGGTTGTGAAGTTAATTGATAGAGCTAAACCTCAGAAGCTAAGCTTGTCTCGGACGCAATATCAATTCCCGACTTAACAGCACCATTAAGATGGCGATCACTGGCAATATCGGCTTGAGGTTGGTGCATTTTTAAAATCATGGCAAGACTTTGCTTCAGCTTAGTTCTTGGTACAACTGCATCCACAAAACCGTGATCGAGCAAATATTCCGCTGATTGAAAACCTTCGGGAATTTTTTGCTTCAGGGTTTGCTCAATGACGCGACGACCTGTGAAACCAATTAATGCCTTCGGCTCAGCTAAAATCAAATCCCCAAGCATCGCAAAGCTTGCGGTTACGCCGCCCGTTGTCGGATTTGTCAAAATGGGAATATATAAAAGATTTGCTTGACGATGGCGCTCAAGAGCCGCCGAAGTCTTTGCCATTTGCATTAAGCTCAAAATTCCTTCCTGCATCCGCGCCCCACCTGACGCACAGAAAATCAAAGCAGGATAACGCTTCGCTGTCGCAGTTTCGAGCATACGGGTGATCTTTTCCCCGACGACAGATCCCATGCTGCCGCCCATAAAGCGGAAATCCATTACTGCAAGAGCTGCGTCACAACCATCGATCTTGCCAGTACCCGTGATCACCCCATCACTTAAGCCTGTTTTTTGCCGATATTCTTTGATGCGATCGATATAGGGCTTGCGATCTTTAAAACCTAGAGGATCGCAGGAAGTTAAATCTGCATCCATCTCTTCCCATGTGCCTGCGTCGATTAGTTGGGCTATGCGCTCATAGGCATTAACTTGATTATGATGACCACATTCAGGACAAACCATCAAATTAGTTTTCAAGTCCTTGACATAGGTCAAAGCGCCACAACTCGAACATTTGTGCCACAAACCATCAGGAATTTCGCGTTCTTGAGAGTCTTGATTTAAATTAGGGGTTTTGCGGCGATATGCTTCACTAGCACGAGAGCGTGTTTCAGCAAACCAATCAAACAGTGACATAGCGGCTCACGGTTCACAGTATAGGCTTTCAGTTGCCAATACTTAGTCAATACTAGTAGGGGACAACTGTAACCAAAAATACAACTATAACTCTGTAATCATACAGCGCTTTGGACTTCAGAGAAAAGTATCGTATGAAAGCCAAAACATAAAAGCCAAAGCATAAAAAAGGGGCAATTTGCCCCTTTTGATTATTCTAAAGCATCGCTAGACTTTTGCTTGACACGCTCAACTTGAGAGTATTTTTCTACGGCTTGAGTTAGTTCAAACAAGGACTGTTGCAATGGCTTGATGGCAATTTGTAAATCTTCGTAAGTAGCTTCTTCAGATTCATACAAATTCTTGAGTATTTCCATGTTTTTGAGAGGGGTCTCACGCATACTCTGACTGATTACTGTAGGACCATTATCTTTCAGGATTTCTTCAACGGTGCGAATCAGATTAGATGCTTGGTTCCGCATGTTGGCAAGTTCGCGACGAGCAGAGTCTTCATCAGCATAGACCTCGGCTTCCATCCGCATTCTTTCAATTTCGCTAGGACTTAAGCCACCCGTATTCGTAATACTGATACTTTGTTCAACTCCAGTATCCACATCACGGGCTGAAACTTTGAGAATGCCGTTAGCATCAATATCAAAGGACACCTCGATCTGAGGAATGCCTCGCGGAGCAGGCCGTATACCCTCTAGCTCAAATTTGCCAAGGCTCTTATTGTCCTTTGCCATTGCCCGTTCACCCTGTAGGACATGGATTTCTACAGCCGATTGGTTGTCAACGGCAGTGGAGAAAATCTGTGACTTGCTGGTAGGGATTGTAGTGTTGCGTTCTAAATTTTTCGTAAATACGCCACCTTGAGTTTCTAGCCCAATGGATAGGGGAATAACATCAAGTAGTAAGAGATCCTTAACCTCACCACCGAGAATCCCTGCTTGCACAGCTGCACCGATCGCTACAGCTTCATCGGGATTAACCGATTGATCGGGCTTTTTGCCGTCAAAAAACTTAGAAATGGCATCCTGAACTGAAGGAATTCGGGTTGAGCCACCAACTAAAATAATGCGATTAATTTCCTTTGGCAGTAACCCTGCATCTTTTAGCGCTTGGGCGGTTGGCTCAAGGGTTGCTTTTACTAGGTGTGCGGTAATCTCGTCAAACTTAGAACGGGTAAAATCTAGCTCAATGGTCTTAGGTCCTGTCTCATTAGCCGCAATGAAGGGCAAGCTAATTAAAGTGGAAGGAGCGCTAGATAGCTCAATTTTAGCTTTTTCGGCAGCTTCTTTAAGTCTCTGAATCGCCGTCTTATCCGTTGATAAATCAATACCTTCTTTTTCCTTAAAGTCAGCAATCAGCCAATCGACGATCGCTGCGTCAAAGTCATCCCCCCCAAGGTGATTATTCCCTGAAGTTGCCTTAACTTCAAAAATGCCGTCCCCTAGTTGCAGTACGGACACATCGAATGTACCGCCGCCAAGGTCAAACACTAAAACAATCTGATCTTGATCCTGCTTGTCCAATCCATAGGCAAGCGCCGCCGCCGTTGGCTCATTGACAATTCGCAAGACCTCCATTCCCGAAATAGCCCCAGCATCTTTAGTCGCTTGGCGTTGTGTATCTGTAAAGTAAGCAGGTACGGTAATAACCGCTTGAGTCACTTCTTCGCCTAGATAATTTTCCGCATCTTGTTTAAGCTTTTGCAATATCATTGCGGAAATTTCTTGGGGCGTATAGGTTCTATCGCCGATCTGCACATCAACGGTGTCATCTTTACCCTTAACGGCAGTATAAGGAACACGACGACGTTCGTCTTCAGTCTCTGCCCAGCCGCGACCAATAAAACGCTTGATACTATAAACCGTATTCACAGAGTTCGTAACGGATTGGCGCTTAGCAACCTGACCAACAATCCGCTCATTGCTATCCTTGACAAAGGCGACAATACTCGGTGTGGTACGTCCTCCTTCTGCACTAGAGATGACAACAGGTTTGCCACCTTCTAACACTGAAACACAACTGTTTGTCGTCCCAAGGTCAATCCCAATTACTTTCGACATAATCGCCAGTTCCGTGAAAAGCTTTTCTAAAAGTTTAGCTTAGTGATTTTCTGAATAATGTACCCTAAGAATGCGATTCAAGATGCAATTGCGATCGCATCTTGAATGGTTTATTAATTAAGGCAGTTTAATTAGATGCGCCAGAGTCATTGTTTTGCGAATTTTCTGCGCCATTCTCAGCCGCACTATCAGCACCGTCAAGTTTACCTGAAGATACTTTAACTAGGGCATGGCGTAAAACGCGATCGTCGCTGACTAAGTATCCTGGGCGTAGTTCTTCGGTGATAATGCCCTCATCGTATTCCGCCGAAGGTTCCTGCATAATGGCTTCATGGAAGTTAGGATCAAAATCTTGACCGACTGCCTCCATTCTGGCTACACCTGTTTCCTTAAGGCATTTTAGTAATTGCTTATATACCGACTGATAACTTTTGTGAATAGCAGCTTCACCATCATTTTTTGGCGAAATCTGTAACTGTGCCCGTTCAAAGTCATCAACTACAGGCAAGATTTTTTTGAGGATCTTTGATGTAATTGTGCCTTCCTGCTCTTCTTTATCGCGCTCGGTGCGTTTGCGAAAATTCTCGAAGTCGGCATATAGACGCAAGTACTGTTGCTTGCGCTCGTCTAGCTGCTCTTTAAGGGCAGTGGACTCTGCGATCAAACCGTTGATTTTCTCAAGGGTTGCAGCAGCAGCAGCGCTAGCTTTACTAGCTTCAGCAGGCTTAGCCTCACTTGTGGCAGGAGTCTGTGAACTTTCTGCTTTTGGCTCTTCATTGTTTGATAGTTGATTCAATTCTTCAGTTGCAAGTTGTTGTAACCTTGACTCAAGAACATCATCATCTTCATCGATGAGATCATCCGAGAGATCATCGGAGGTGGATATGTTTTCTTCTTCGATCATTGCGGTAATACTCTTTTCGCGCTTTTCAGACTAGCAGTAAATTGCTAAGAGTTGATATTTTTGATGGTTAGTTTTGACGATTTTTGCCAATTAATCCGATTTTACTCTTTATCTGAGACAACGTATAGCTATTGCCAGCATAAAAACATAAGGTTGTATGAGATTACCTTTTGATATCTCTTAGAAAATATAACAAGCGATCGCTGTTAACTATTGGCTATGGAAATTCGAGCTGAGCAGCCAGAAGATTTAAATGCTATTCAGGTAGTTAATACCGCAGCATTTGGGCGTGCAAATGAAGCACATTTAGTTAATCAATTGCGTGGCATTGCAGATACTTTTTCCTTTGTAGCTACAGAGTCTCAGCAAATTGTGGGTCATATTTTATTTAGTCCAGTTATCGTTGAAGGATCATATCCTGATAATTTAAGGATGCTTGGACTAGCCCCATTAGCCGTATTGCCTCAATATCAACGACAGGGAATTGGCTCACTATTGATTCGGCATGGTTTAGTGCAATGTGCTCATTTAGGATACAAAGTTATTGTGGTGTTGGGATATCCCGAATTCTATTCACGTTTTGGCTTTATCTCGTCAAAAAGAAAGGGACTAAAATGCGAATATTCAGTTCCAGATGATGTATTTATGGTTTTAGAACTGCAAGATGGCGTATTAGATGGCTGTAGTGGAACCGTAAGATATCGATCCGAATTTAATGCAGTTTAAGCGCTGCACAGTGAACTAAGAAACTAATTTTTTGTGGTGTGGCGAAGCAACACCACAAAAAATTAGTTCTCATAAATCTAAATAGAGAAGCATCACTATCTATAAACTATGGCAAACAGTTAAGAGTTGATTTTGTAGTTAAGCCCGTCTCAGTGATATTGCCAGAAGCCGATGAGCAGAAATATTTACGAACATTACTGGCAAGATTGATAACGTTTGTAAAATCGGCGGATTCAATAGTGCCAATATTCTCCACGATCGCATTCCGAAAATTTGCCCCATTCAGATTTGCCCCTGACAAATCAACTAAGACAAGATTTGCGGCGGTGAGGTTGGCAGCACTAAGATTGGCATTGGTAAAAATCGTTTGGTGGAGTTCCGCCGATCGCAAATCGGCGGCGGTTAAATCAGCATTTTCGAGAATTGCCTCACTGAGATTTGCTGCGGATAAGTTACTCTCACGCAGATTTGCCTTAGTTAGATTAGTTTTCCTCAGATTGGCAAGTGCTAAATTTGCGCCACTCAGATTGGCTGAGTTGAGATCAGCTTCACTGAGATTACTTTTCATTAATTCAGCTTTTTGGAATATTGCTGAGCCAAGCTTTGACTGGGCTAAATTTGTCCGTAATAAGCTAGATTGCGTAAGATCTGCATCTGATAGATTAGATAGTGCCAAGTTTGCATCAATTAGGCTTGCATTACTCAGATCTGCTCCTCGGAGATCGACTTTGATTAACTTAATGCCGTTTAAGTTGGCATTTTTGAGGATTAATTGTCGTAGGTTCCCTCCTTCTAGGATGGAGTTACTGAGATTGATATTGCGTAAATCTTGACCTTGTAGGCGATCGCCTTGAGTCCCCGTCAACTGCACATAGGAGAAATCACGCCGCCCCTTGGCATATTGCTCTAGTAAAGCAGACACAGTAATCGGAGTTAACTTAACAGGCTTGTCTAGAACAGTAGTGGGTGAACTAGTTGGTTGTAGCGGACTGGTGGGGAAACTTGTCGGTTTTAGCTCAGGAGTTTTGCTAATTAGGTCTGGAGTTTTATTCTTGGAGAACAGTAGCAAAATACCGCCAACAGTAGCTAATGAGACGATGATGCCTAATACTCCCCATAGTAAGGCTCTATTAGGTAGAAGCTTGAAAAGAGATTTTGAATCTTGGAGATCTTGCTTGGCTTCATGCTCTTTGCCATGACATTGACGGATCAAGCGATCGCATAGTTCGCGAGTCTCATCATCGGGAATATTGGCGATCGCCTGAAATACAGGTGAGGCATCAGGCTCTTGAAAGTCATTTTGCCGAAAAATTAAATTTTTATTGTCTTCGTGAAAGGTTGCCCACAAATGAGGCTCTGTGGCTAAAGCACGCAGTGATAGGGAAATTACTGCAAAGGAAAATTCATCAAGGCGATCGCCAAAATCTTTAGTTGAGCGCTTGGGTGGCTGATAGTTAGGATGTCCTACCTCAAGGGGCGGTGAACCCCGCAATGCAGGCACATACATGCCGTCATAGTCAACGAGTTTCAATTCCCCATGATCGTCCACCATGATATTGCCATGTTGTAAGTCACCGTGAGCAATGCCTACCCGTTGCAAATCTTTTTGGAGTTGTTGCAACTGGCGCTCTAAACGCAGTAATACCTGTGAATCGTCAATATATTCGCCAATATAGCGATCTAGCTCTGTTCCCTCGACCCAATCCATTTTTAGAATTGGATACCATTGACCTTTCACCAAAATTCCCTGCGCCAAAAATTCAAAATCTACTAAATAGGGAATCTGATGTTGACTGAGATATTCACTAATTAACTGATAGCGTTCCTGTACATCGGTTTGAGGTATGCGCGTAAAGCATCGCACTGCCCAAGAGCGATCGCCCTTTGTAAGCTTATAAACCGTGGCAAAATTACCTGACCATAGTAAAACTCTACCCCGTGAATTCTTGGATGTACTAGCTTGCTTGAGGTCAGGATCTGCAAAGCAAAGCTGCGGATTTTGTACCGCGATCGTGAAGTCAATATTTAACGGCCAAGTTTGGATATCGGTCATGACTCACGACAAATTTCTAGGCATAGCAAAGTTGTATCGTCATTAGCGATCTCATGGCGATCGCGCAATTCATTCACCCATTGAGCAAAATGATCTTGAGATCTAAGCTCACCTAATTTTACCCAAGGATCTTGACTCGCTTCTAGTTGCTTGAAAATCCAACAGGCGATCGCATCGGTAGTCAAATAAAAGCGATCTCCTAATTCCGCAACCCCATGAGCTTGATGCATCTGAATATTTGCAACTTCAGTATATGTGCCAATTAATCTTGGTCGATGATTAAATTCATGGCTGTTTTGGATTGGGAAATAGAGGTTTGCTTGCTGATTGCGGACTATAAATAAGCAAGAATCCCCAGTTGCTAAAGCCTGCCAACTCAAATCTGGCAAAATTTCTAAACCCAAAAAAGTCGCGAAAGCTCCTGCGCCTGCTTTGCGTTTGGCAAACCAAGTCAAATTTTGATTGACTAGCCATTGTTGCCAAGTTTGTTGTATAGGTTGGAGCCAACTTTGGAGATTCGGTTCCTCCATAAAGGCATGATCACGATTCACAAAAGCAGTTACTAATTCTTTTGCCCATTCCTTCGCAAAGGAAGATTCCGTTGCGCCATCGGACAGGGCGATAGAAATTTGCTGATCGCCTTTAGCATAATGCCAAATATCTTCACATTCAGCGATCGCATTTCCTGCTTTTTGAATGGAGAAGCTCTGAATTAGCTCAAACCTATAACCTAAAGGCTTTGTTTCTACATTTTGCGGCTTAGATTTAGGAATGACAGTATATAAATTGCGATCGCCATATTTGTAACTCTGACCATTTGCAGCGATCGCCTTAAAACCAAAATTGGCATACCCATGTGGGGAAGGCAAGCTAATCAAAGGATCTCTGCGAAAAAGGCTAGACACAATATTGGAGATAATCGTCAATTTCAAGGTCACACCTTAGCACATATCCTCAATAGAAAAGCCGCCCTAGGGCGGCTTTTCTGTTAGTTACTATTTAGGCGATCGCTAAAGATGCTAAAGGATTGGGGATGGAGGCACTAGGAGCAGTGAATTCACCCGTTGCCACAAACTCAAGTCTCAGCTTTAGCCAACGCATCGTGTTGGGATCGGTGGTCACAATTGCTGCCGCAGGTTGAGGAATTTGCTTTTTGACACTTGCTAGCTCAGGAGCTTCCAAAAAAGCAGGTTGCTCGATCAACCAAAAGTTAACTTCTAGATTACGAGCTTCAAAATTGCGACGACGTTCCGCTAGTGTCTCACCCAAAGGTTTCCCTTCGTCTTCACACAAATACTTACGGCTAGCGGCAACAAAATAATATTGCTTAGACTCTGACATAAAGATTGATTTTTAAATGCTTAACACAGTGATAGCTTGTAAAGCTAGATCTATGTTAACGCTAATTCAACAGCTAAGACTTTGCGATAGATTAAGCTGTGGCGTTAGTTCCAACACACTATTTAAAACAATGTCTGCACCATTTTCTTTGAGCAATGCGGCATAGCGATCGCGCAAATTCTCAGTGACATGGGGTGGTATGACCCCAACGCCAACATACTGATAATTTGGGTTATAGTCCCTTGCCTTAATCACTGTGATCATGTCGGCAACCGTATCACCGACATAGACAATTAACTCTGTAGGGTTTTCTGTTTTACTATCAATTTGCTTTACAGCTAGTAAAAGTCCTGTGGGGTCAGGCTTGCCTGCTGCATCCTCCATTGCCACTAAAACAGGATCAATAATTTCTAAACGATTCAAAACATAACTAGCAGAAGCCCTAGTAGCCCCACTAAAAAATCCCCAACCAATGCCTGATGCTGTCAAACTCTGAAAATATTCCGTTGTCGCAATCAAAGGTTCTGTCGCAATATATCCATTTGACCAATCAGGATTACTACCCCGATAACGACTCTGAAAAAACGCAACAATGTCGTCATAATAGATCTTGGCGACCTTGCCTAGTCCCAGAAAATATCTTTTAATTAGCTCCTGAGATGCCTCCCAGTCATTGTTCCAAATTCCCTCAGCCTTTAATTCGTCAATTTCTTCAGGACTAGGGCGATATGCTGAATTTGTAAAATATTCAACCGTATCAGCTAGGGCGCGACGATAGGAACCCGACACATCTCGAATCACGCCATCAATATCAAATACAAAAGTTTTGCTGGTTGTTTCGTCTGAGGCAACTTTTGATGTTTCAATCATGTTATATTGCAAGATCGCTACTTTAATATGTAATTTAACTTTTCTTGGAGGTAGGTAGCATTGTCCCAGTTTATTCTAAAAATCTTATGGTTAGAGAATAACGTAGCTCTTGCCGTCGATCAAGTCGTTGGCAAAGGTTTCAGCCCTCTCACCAAGTATTTCTTCTGGCCCCGTGATGATGCTTGGGATCAACTTAAATCAGAAATGGAAAGCAAGCCTTGGATTGCCGATCAAGATCGGATCGAGATTCTAAATAAGGCAACCGAAGTAATTAATTACTGGCAGCAAGAGGGCAAAAATCGCCCCATGACAGAAGCTCAAGGTAAATTCCCTGATGTCATATTTACTGGTAGTAACTAGAAAATATAAAAGGGGCGCAATGCGCCCCTTTTTTTATTTAAAAAGGTTTCGCAATGCGCCCCTTTTTAATTTTAGAAACTATTTATCGAGCGCAGGCATCGAAAGTACAGCTTCAGTCTCACGGTCGATACCCTTTTCAAAACCAGCAACTGCTGCGCGTGCGCGGCCAGCGTGCCATAGGTGACCAACTAAGAACATGAAAGACAATACAAAGTGAGAAGTAGACAACCAAGAACGAGGAGATACGAAGTTTACCGCGTTGATTTCAGTTATAACACCGCCTACTGAGTTCAAGGAACCCAAAGGAGCGTGAGTCATGTACTCAGCAGCGCGACGTACTTGCCAAGGCTGAACGTCATTCTTGAGTTTGTCGATGTCCAAACCACTAGGACCACGAAGAGGCTCTAACCAAGGACCACGGAAGTCCCAGAAACGCATGGTTTCACCACCGAAGATGATTTCGCCAGATGGAGAACGCATGAGGTATTTACCAAGACCTGTAGGACCTTGAGATGTTGCAATGTTTGCACCAAGCTTTTGGTCACGAACGAGGTAGGTAAATGCTTGGGATTGAGAAGCTTCAGCACCAGTAGGACCAAAGAACTCACTAGGATAAACAGTGTTGTTGAACCATACAAAGCAAGTAGCAATAAATGCCATCAAGCTCAAAGCACCAAGGCTGTAGGAGAGATATGCTTCACCAGACCAAACAAGAGCACGTCTTGCCCAACCAAAAGGCTTAGTGAGGATATGCCAGATACCGCCACTGATCATGATTAAGCCGATCCAAATATGTCCACCAACTACATCTTCAAGGTTATTAACACCAACGATATTGCCCTCACCACCAAATGGGGAGTTGAGCAAATAGCCGAAGATAACAACTGGGTTCAGTGTAGGGTTGGTGATCACACGCACATCGCCACCACCAGGTGCCCATGTATCATAGAGTCCACCAAAGAACATCGCTTTGAATACGAGTAGGAGTGCACCAAAGCCCAATACGATCAGGTGATAACCAATGATATTGGTCATTTGGTTCTTGTCTTTCCAGTCGTAGCCAAAGAAAGAAGAATAATTTTCTAAAACTTCAGGACCACGCAAGGCATGGTAGATACCACCAAAGCCAAGTACAGCAGAGGAAATCAAGTGTAAAACGCCAACTACGAAGTATGGGAAAATATCCACAACTTCGCCACCAGCTCCAACACCCCAGCCTTGGGTGGCAAGGTGAGGAAGTAGGATAAAGCCTTGCTCATACATTGGCTTTTCAGGAACAAAGTGCGCGACTTCAAATAAAGTCATTGCACCAGCCCAGAATACAATCAGACCAGCGTGAGCAACGTGAGCGCCCAGCAGTTTGCCAGAAAGGTTAATGAGTCGCGCATTACCAGACCACCAAGCAAAGCCAGATGAATCTTGTGTGCGCCCACCCACTCCTAGCGAGTTTAAGTTAATGGTCGTCGTCACGAGAGGTTATCTCCAGAAAACTTTTTATAGGTTTAAAGTGCAAATAATTTTTAAGCTATCAGATATCAGCTTATTAGCTGCTAACGTCTAGAGGTTTGATGAGAATCATCATAATCTAAAAACTAGTCTAACTGCTCTGATATCTGATAGCTAAGTTGCTAAAAAATTTACTCAAATCAAAACTTGAGTAAATTTTTTAGATAGAGAAGATTACAGTGCGTTACCGCGAGGTAGTACTTCTTCAGGGAAAATGAATTTCTCAGCTGGTTGGTCTTGAGGAGCCATCCAAGCACGAATACCTTCGTTCAAGAGCAAGTTCTTGGTGTAGAAAGTTTCAAATTCAGGATCTTCTGCGGCGCGAACTTCTTGAGATACGAAGTCATAAGCACGAAGGTTCAATGCTAGACCAACGATACCAACGCTACTGAACCATAGACCAGCTACAGGTACGAATAGCATGAAGAAGTGCAACCAACGCTTGTTGGAGAAAGCAATACCGAAGATTTGGCTCCAGAAGCGGTTAGCAGTAACCATGGAGTAGGTTTCTTCTGATTGGGTGGGGTTGAAAGCTTTGAAGGTGTTGGCTGTGTTTCCATCGCCATCTTCAAACAAGGTGTTTTCTACGGTTGCACCGTGAATAGCACAAAGTAATGCGCCACCAAGGATACCTGCTACGCCCATCATGTGGAAGGGATTCAGAGTCCAGTTGTGGAACCCTTGTAGGAACAAGATGAAGCGGAAAATGCCAGCTACGCCGAAAGTAGGACCGAAGAACCAGCCAGATTGACCCAAGGGGTACATCAAGAATACTGATACGAATACGGCGATAGGACCAGAGAAGGCGATCGCATTATAAGGACGGATACCGACTAGACGAGCAATTTCAAATTGACGGAGCATGAAGCCGATCAATGCAAATGCGCCATGTAGTGCGAGGAATGTCCATAAACCACCAATCTGACACCAGCGAGTAAAGTCGCCCTGTGCTTCAGGTCCCCATAGGAATAGTAAGGAGTGACCAACGCTCAATGCAGGAGAAGATACAGCTACGGTCAAGATGTTGCATCCTTCGAGGAAGCTAGAAGCTAAACCGTGGGTGTACCAAGATGATACGAAGGTGATACCTGTAAACCAGCCACCAATAGCTAAAAATGCAGTGGGGAATAGCAATAAGCCACTCCAACCAATAAATACAAATCTGTCGCGTTTTAGCCAGTCGTCGAGAAGGTCAAACCATCCTCTTTCGACTTCTTGCGACCTGCCCATTGCAATGGTCATATTCTTAAATCCTGCTTTAACTACGAGTATTTATATGGATTTGAAATTAGCTTAACACATCTTTACGTTTGGGTTCTTACAAAATAGTAAAAACCTCAAACCGTTTTCAAGCAAGGGTTTGAGCTTACTTTACAAAGTATATGTACTTAGCAAAAAATCTTAAAAAAGTATTAAGAAGGTTTACTTCTACCTCTTTTGAGATAGTTGCCAATAAATTAATATATTAATTAACAATAATAGCAGTGCTAAATCCAGTCATTTCAAAAATGTTGTAAGGGAGATTGATTTGACTTGATCTTCGTCCTAGGAGCTAAGTATTTGTACTTATAAATTTTGCAAACATTAATAATGAAAGTAGTCAATAATCACTAAAACATGCGATCGCGATCGCATGTTTCTCTTTAAAAACAGGGCATTATTTGAGCTAGAGATTGACTAGCAGGAGGTAATCATAATGATCGTCCAATCTAAACCCACAACGATTAAGATTGACCTGCCAGATGAGCATCAGACACAATTGCCACTAGATACGGAAAGTTTTGTTGAGCAGGAACCTACAGTTGAATCAACTGATGAGGCAATTCAAAGTGAAGTTAAACGACCTAAAAAGAAACCATCTTTTTGGAGATCATTTTTGTATGGATCAATTGCTATTGGGTCGGCAGTTGGGGTAACGGCATTATTTCTGCCATTTTTGGTAAGTTGCGGTAGCCCAACAAGAAGTCGTAATGCCGAGGCTAAGACCTATGTTGGGACAATGAATAGATTGCAGCAGAGTATCTGGCTAGAAAATCAAACTTTTGGAAAGTCAATTTCTGCTTTGAATGCGGAGATAAAAGAGGAGACAATTAATCACAAGTACGAATTGGAAAGTTCAGATTTGGCGACTTATCAATATGCTATTTCCAAAAATGACGGGGCAAAAAGTTTTGTTGGCGCAGTATTTGTTATGACTGAAAATTCTCAAGTATTCCAAAAGCTAAATCAGCCAGTCAAGCCACCTCAGGCTTCAAATCAAGCGGTAAAAAAAGAGTTAACTACTTTCGCGATTCTATGTGAATCACCAAAAGGGATAAAAACAAAGTTGTCCAAGCCTTTCCTAAACAATGGCAAGCCGACCTGCCCTGAAGGAACCGAGTTAATAAAATAATCTATAAGTAGGTTTACCCATGAGTAATTATGTAAATTATCGTTATCGGGATTTTCAGAATCAATCATTTCAAAATGAATTTCGTAAAGGTGAAGATAAGACTGCTGACTTTACAGGTGCAAGGTTAAAAGGTTGTGATTTTCGAGGAGCAGAGCTAACAGGTGCTGATTTCTCAGAAACAGCGATCGGGCGAGACGAGAAAACATTTCAATCGGCGATCGGGCAAATCACCTTACACATTGTCTTGGGAATTCCTCTGGGACTAGCATCATGGTTTTTGAGCCAATTTACCCTTGCGGGTTGTGGGGTATCAGAGGCTAATCCCTATGCATGGTTGACAGATCCTTTTATTTGGATTGCCGCTTTTGCTACGGCAGCCACTATTTCTAAAGGAAAAGCTTTAATGCTCTTTTTAGGACTGGCTTTTTTGATGGCTTTAGCAAGTTCACTTCATAGCGGCGTTTTGGCTGGAATAAGTGGAATTCTCATGGTACTAGGTGCATTAGGGATGTCGCTATTTGGATTTTATCTAGGCTACTCAAAAGGCTCGATCACTGTGGGTATGGTATGGATGGCAGTGGGAGTATCTTCAGCAATTTCCGCAGGCTATAGTTGGTTATACTACCAAGAAATTCATTATGCGATTTTGTTTGCAATTTTGACGATTATTCCAGCTATTTTGGCAACTAAAGCTTTTAACCTCCATTTAGCTAAGGTAAAGAGGTCGGCGATGACTTCTTTTTGTGGTGCAGATTTAACTAGGGCAAGATTTTTAAATGCAGTTTTGCAGAATTGTGATTTTACAATGGCAAATTTAGAGGATGTAGATTGGTGCGGTGCAACCTTTAATAATTGCAAGTTTCCTAAAGGCTGGTCTCCCAATTGGCAAGAGGCGATCGCCCAAGATATTAACGCTAATCAATCGGTTGAAAAATTAGCTGCTAAAGAATCTCAATAATTAAAATTTATCTTGACTAAATGCTAGAAATACCTGATGTCATAAAAGGGATATTGATTCTAATTTGTGTATTTATTCCACTTGAGAAAGTATTAGCTTTGCATCAGCAAAATCTATTTCGTGAAGGTTGGCTAACTGATCTTTGTTATTATTTCTCAGGCTATTTTATTGGCAAAGGAACGATACAGATTTTAATAGTATTTTCCTTGCTCAGTCAAGGTTCAATACCGATGCTATCTAGGTTTGTATCTCAACAACCACTTAGCTTGCAAGTAGTAGTTTCTATCTTGATTGGTGATCTTTGTTTTTATTTTGCCCATCGCCTATTACATACTGTGCCTTGGTTATGGCAATTTCACGCAATTCATCATAGCTCAACCCATATTGACTGGCTAGCGACAGTTCGAGTGCATCCTTTCGAGCAGATTTTTACTAAAGCTTGTCAAATGATTCCCCTTTATTGGTTAGGGTTTTCAACAGAAGCCTTAGTAATTTATGCAATTTTTTCTAGTGCGATCGCTTTTTTTATTCATGCCAATATTCGTATTCAGTTTCCAATTTTAAAGTTGCTGATTGCGACACCAGAGTTTCATCATTGGCATCATGATCGCAATCCGAAAATATCTAATAAAAACTTTGCTGTCCAGTTGCCAATTATTGATTATATATTTGGCACTTGGCATATGCCTCAAGGAGAAACTCCAACCAAGTATGGCAGTAAATTAAATATTCAGACTAGTTACTTGAATCATTTAATCTATCCATTTAAGTAGCTGAGTGCAATTAAATATAAAACCCTAAAAGCTGTGGCGCTCGCGGCGCGAGCGCCACAGCTTTTGGTTCTATTTTTTAATTATGCCTAGCTACTTAAAAGTATTAGAAATCGTTCCAATGTCAAAATTAGGGAAAGAATTTAGAGGTGATATGGGGTGCGAAGCACCCCATATCACCTCTAAATTAAAATATTATGAGGGAATAATGAATTCCAATATAGACCAGAGCAAAATACATAAATTTCAGCAAGTTTTTGCTAACCGTCGATACTTGCTTCCTTTCGCGGTAGTTGGCGCTCTCTTGGTAGCTGGTGCTGGAACTCTGAGCATTCTTGCTTATCAACATCAAATGAGTTTACCTGTTTATTTACAAAGCTTTAGTACGCCGCAAATTTCGGTGCAGGAGTTGGCTAGTGGCAAGTTCAAGTCTGTACTGCTCATCGATGTGCGATCGCTTGAGGAATATCAAGAGGATCATATTGGCAATAGTCAACTTGTCCCACTGACAGATATTGAGTCAGGTTTGGGGATTTCACAGGTGAAAACTATTTTGCAAAGTTATGAAAGAACTCACCGTGATAAACCAACAATTATTTTGTACTGCACATCGGGAATGCGATCGATCAAGGCAAATCAGCAGCTTAGCCATAATGGCTATCGAGCTTTGACTCTAACGGGTGGCATTACGGCATGGCGTAAACAATTTACGCGATCGCAGGATTTGCAAGTATTAGCAACCAAATAAAAAAGCGCTCTAACAAGCGCTTCAATTTTTTCTTTTTTAAGTCGGGATGATAGGATTCGAACCTACGGCATCCTGCTCCCAAAGCAGGCGCGCTACCAAGCTGCGCTACATCCCGTTGCGAATATCTATGTTACTACACAAAGCGCAAAATAAGCAAAATTATTTTTCATAGCAACAAAAGAGATAGCTAGGACAAATCAAAACCCAAAATGCAAGTAGCGGTGCGAAGCACCGCTACTTGCATTTTGGGTTTTATAGACGCAAATTTCAGTACCTAAATAAATGAAGGTGGCGCATTGCACTGCCTTCATTTTGCCTTAAGCAAAACTTTGCTATAGGACAATAGCAATTGCGCTTAAATTTTGATTTCCAGATCTGCTTTGAGAAAGTCGATAAATTGTTGGGCAGTGCGCCCCGACTGCCCATTGTTGCGGGTTGCCCATTGTAAGGCGCGAAAATTGAGGTCTTCGGTGGGAAGTTCGATGCTTGCCCGTTTAGCGAGATGATGGACGATTTTGAGATAGATTTCTTGATCTGCTTTGAGAAACGTCAATGTGAGACCAAAGCGATCGCTTAGGGATAACTTCTCTTGTACTGTGTCCCAAGGATTTACCTCTTCACTAGTACTCAGTGTTTTTAGGCTAGGGCGATCGCTAAAGTATTCCCGTAATAAATGACGACGATTGGAAGTTGCGTAAACTAATAGATTATTCGGTTGAGCAGAGAGATTTCCTTCTAACACTACTTTGAGAGCTTTATAGTCTTCGCTCTCTTCTTCAAAGGATAAATCATCCACAAAAATGATGAACTTCTGTGGAACTTTTCGCAACACTTCAGCAATAATTGGTAAATCCTTTAGATCATCCTTGGCGACTTCGACTAGACGTAAACCGCGATCGCGATAGGCATACATTAAGGACTTGACCATTGAAGATTTGCCTGTCCCACGACTACCATAGAGAAGTACGTGCAGGGAATGATAGCCCGCTAAAAATGCTTCCGTATTTTTGTAAAGTGCCTGACGCTGCGACTCATATCCAACTATATCTGATAGCATCACTAGATCAGGATAGGCAATTCCCTCCAGATGACCTTTACGCCAACGAAACGCTTCATATTCAGTAAATATGCCAGTACCTGAGTGTTTGTAATAATTTGCCAGATCTGCTACTAGTTGCGTCCAATCATCGGTTTCTTGAAATTTAATAATTAGCGATCGCTTTTCTTCAGATAGTTTTGACAAATCATTAGGTGACAAGTGCCACGCTACGGCACGATTTTCAGAAGCATTAATAAAATCAACGAGTTTATCCCCTCCCCATAGACTCATCTCCTCTAGGATGTGGAGATCATGCTTCACCGCTGAAATTAGTGACATCGGTAGTTGAGCAAAATCGGTGGTTTGCGCCAATTGACTAAAAGGATTGTCAGATATCAGTAGCTGCGAAATTACATAGTCTCGCCAGTTATATCCTGTAGCTGCGATCGCCCTAAACCATTTCCCATAGGCAAATAAATAGCTAAGCTGTCGTGAACTATTTTCATGTCCATCTAATGCATAGTTGGCAAGGGACTTCAATAGCTTCTCATAGGCTTCCCAAGGCTCTTGCTCTAATACATTTTGATATAGCAGTAGTGAAGCGAGCCTCACCTGTCTTGCATAAATTGATTCCCTTGTCTCACTAAGCATATTTTTTAGCCAATTTCTCAAGCCGATTTTTTTAAGATTTAAGACTTATGCATTAGGTAGATGTGATGCGGACTAACATATCTACCTAATGCGTAAGTCTTAAAGATAATTTTGTGAAGAGCATAGCTCATCAAGCACCTTTAAACTGCTCCCATGTTATCCCTTGTTGGATGTACTTAGGCTCTGTGGGTTTATAGGGAGCAGTGAGGCGATCAATAGTGATAATTTCGGCATGATCAGGAATTACAGGTACATCAGGATCGAAGGCGGTTGATCGCATCAAAGAGCTAGAAAAACCTTTGAATATCATCACCTCATCGAGTTCATCCCCAATTTTTACCTTTACTAACAGTACCTCTTGAGGATGTTTGCTGCTATATACTTCGAGTTGTTGACCTTGGTTTACAGTCATAAATTAATTTAGTTGAAAGTTAGGCTTGGAACTCAGTCTGTCATGATCCTGTCAATGAAGATAGACTAAACTTTTGAGAGTACTTTTTAGATAATTTTATAGGCTTTGGATATGCTAAATACACGATCGCTGATTCTGGCTTTACCAACCGCAATCATGACATTGCCTTTAGTTAGTTTTTCGGCGATCGGGCAAACTACTTTTGGGGTAGTGGGGCAAGATGGATCTGATGGGCGCGATGGCCGTAATGGACGCGATGGGCAAGACATCAAAATTGTGAGTGATGGCAAGCCTACTAGCTATGACTTGACTGGCACAACTGGTGAAGATGGTGAAGATGGAACCGCAGGAACCTCCGCAAGTAGTTGTGAACAGCCCTATCGTCCTGCCTATTCACTCATAGGTGCATCAGGAGGACGTGGTGGCAATGGTGGTAACGGTGGACGTGGCGGCAATGGTGGTAATGTCACAATCTTTTATACCGATGTGGCAACCCTTCAGCAGATAGAAATCCGTAATGCAGGTGGTAGGGGGGGTAGGAGTGGGCGTAGTGCTGTCAGTGGCAAGGGTTGTGAATGCCGCGAAAGAGATTGGCGGATTAAATATTGCAATTTGGAGATTGAGCGGCGACCTTTCAATGATCCTAAAGCTGCATGGCAATATCATTCTAGAGAAACTAAACTTTGCGGACGTTCGAGCGATGGCTTTGATCTCGATTTTGAAAATAATTACTCACGGGTGTCCGAATATCGTCGAGGTGATTGGTTCTATCGCCGAACGAACAAAGGAGTTTCCCATTCTCAATATTATTCCTGTCAGTCAGGAGCGAATGGAGCAACTAGTAATAATGGTCGTAATGGTGAGATTGGTAGCTATGGTAAAGTTACGCTGATTCCACGATTAGATATTCCCACTGAGATAACTAGCGATCGCGCACCATTAGCGACGGCTTTAGGGAAAAAAGTGAACCTCATCAAAAATATTTGGGTGGAGCGCAGTGGATTATCGCGCTTGCTGCGTGCTAGTTCCGATGTACCGAATAGCTATACCTATTTAAAAGATACAGCCCGACTAGCTTATCGATTTGAGTGGGCAGCCCCTGAGTCTCCCAACGTATTAGGTGTTGATCGAGTGGAAATTGGTGGTACAGTCAATGTCCGTAATGAAAATGCCGAAATTCAATATCAGTTACCAGGGACATTGGAATATCAAGTCATGCCCGCTATTCCTTCGGAAAATCTTCAAGTGGTGAAGATTACAGGCGGATTTAACCCTGATCGTGTTAGTTCTTTCCAATTGCAAAAGATCTCAGGTGTGGGGACGGAAAACCAATTAATTCTTAGCGATCGCGGAAATGTAAGAGAGTTGCTCAAGGATAGCCAAATCGAAGTGCAGTGCTTTAGCAAAGAATCAGCAACAGGTGTCGTATCTAGCGATTATGTCAAGCGCCGCAGTATTACTTTCAAAATCCCCCCCAAGTTGCCTGCTAGTGATGGTGCGATCGTCAATGGCAATACCTACACTTTACCCGTGGGACGATATTGCTCACCTTGGCTCCGCGAAAATAATAATGCTGTCTATCAGTTGGTAATCAGTCAAATCACAAAGAGCGGCGCAAAATATGAGCAATCCCTCAAATCTACATTTGTCGTCGGCAAATAAGGCATTACGAATGGAAGCATTATTACTTTCATTAGCAACAAACTAACAGCGATCGCCTATTCAATTTTTCAATGCTTGGCAGAATAAGGTGATCGCTGTCAAAATCATCAATCCTAATCCAGTCCGCTAGAGGAGCTGCCAGATTAGTAAAGATGTATGGGCTAAAAATTTCAGGATTTTATCTGGTATCCTGAAATTAGCTAATCTCAAAAGACGATGACTAATCAAATTCAAGCTTATTTGCAAGAAGTGACGCAGATTTATCAAAAGGGTAATGCGACTGAGCATACCTATCGTCCTGCGTTGAAGAAGTTGCTTGAATCGTTTGATAACAATATCTTGGCGGTGAATGAGCCGAAGCGGATTGCTTGCGGTGCGCCAGATTTTTTAATTAGTCAGGGGGCGTTAGAGATTGGGCATCTTGAGGCTAAGGATATTGGGATTTCGCTGAAGAGTTTGGAAAAGAAGAACCAAATGCAGCGTTATTTCAATGCTTTGGGAAATTTAATTTTGACGGATCATTTAGAGTTTCGATGGTATGTGGGTGGAGAGTTACGGCTGGCGGCTTCTGTAGCTTCTTTTGATAAACAGAAAAAGATTAAGCCTGATCCTGATGGAATGGCACAGGTTGATCAACTTTTGCGACAGTTTCTATTAACTAAGGTGGCGCAGGTCACGACTCCCAAGGCGCTCGCCAAAAGGATGGCGGCTTTGGCTCAGTTGATCAGGGATGCCATTAATACGGCTTTGAATGATAGCGATCGCGGTGGGATGTTATCGGATCAGTTAGAGTCTTTTCGGGCGGTGTTGATTCGCGATTTGACGGGGGAACAGTTTGCGGATATGTATGCTCAGACGATTTGCTATGGTTTGTTTGCGGCGCGTTGCAATACGGATCAAGTGAGTACGTTTACGAGAGAGACGGCGGGTTTTCGCTTACCAAAAACGAATCCATTTTTGCGGGGGATTTTTAATCAGATTGCGGGTTCGGAACTTGACGATCGCATTGTGTGGGCGGTGGATACTTTGGCGACTATTTTGCAGCAAACGGATATGTCGGCTATTTTGAGCGATTTTGGTAAGCGCGATCGCCGTGAAGATCCTGTGGTGCATTTTTATGAGACTTTCTTGGCGGAATATGACCCAAAGATGCGCGAGTCACGGGGAGTTTACTATACGCCTGAGCCTGTGGTTGGGTATATTGTGCGGAGTGTGGATTATATTCTCAAGGAGAAGTTTGGGATTAAGAAGGGGTTGGCAGATAGTACGAAAATTTTACCTCCCGCAGTCGCCACTAATTCACCCCCCTCAGTCCCCCCTTTGAAGGGGGGAAGTAAAGATTCCAGTTCTTCTCCTTTGAAGGAGGGAAGTAAAGATTCTAGTTCTCCCCCTTCGCAAGGGGGAGTTAGAGGGGGTTCGGAACCTATGCATAAGGTGCTAATTCTCGATCCTGCGGTGGGGACTGGGACGTTTATGCATCGGGTGATTGAGCATATTTATGAGGGTTTTAAGAATCAGAAGGGGATGTGGTCGGGTTATGTGAGTCAGCATTTGTTACCGCGTTTATTTGGTTTTGAGTTGCTGATGGCTCCTTATACGGTGGCGCACATGAAGTTGGGGTTACAGCTTCAAGAAACTGGTTATGATTTTAGTTCTGAGGAGCGTTTACGGATTTATTTGACGAATACTTTACAGGAAGGTTTTCAAATTCCTGCGGCGGATGGTTTTATGAATCGCATTCGTGATGAGGCAGAGGCGGCGAAAGGGGTTAAGCAAGATACGCCTGTAATGGTGATTTTGGGCAATCCGCCTTATTCCTATGAGTCGATGAATACCGATCCTTGGATTGTGAATTTGGTTAAGGATTATTATCATGTGGATGGAAAACCATTGGGAGAGAGAAATCCTAAAGGTTTATTGGATGATTATGTGAAGTTTATTCGCTTTGCTCAGCATCGGGTTGCGGAAACTGGTTATGGGGTTGTGGCTTTAATCACAAATCATGGTTATTTGGACAATCCAACTTTTCGGGGAATGCGTCAAAATTTGATGCAGACTTTTGATGAGATTTATATTTTAGATTTGCATGGTAATAGCAAGAAAAAAGAAGTTTGTCCCGATGGTTCACCCGATCAAAATGTGTTTGATATTCAGCAAGGGGTAGCGATCGCGTTTTTTATCAAGTATCAAGATAGTCAGCAAGATTTAGCTAAGGTTTATCATGCTGATTTGTGGGGTGTTAGAGAGGTTAAGGAGAATAAGGAATTAGTTGGGGGCAAATATCATTGGTTAGATGAAAATGATATTAGTTCGACTGAATGGAAAGTTATAAATCCTAATGCAAGTTTTTATCTCTTTAAAGATAGAAATGTAGATTTGTTGCCAGAGTATGAAAAAGGCTGGAAAGTAGTTGATATTATGTCTGTTAATTCAACAGGCGTAAAAACTCATAGAGATCATTTTGTGTTTGATTATGACTACCATTCGCTTTATGGACGTATTAACGATTTCAGAAACTTAAAGATTTCTAATGAAGATGTTTCAGAGAAATATCAACTTCAAGCTAAAAGTGATTGGAATATAGATCGTAAGAGAAAATCTTTATCTGCAAATCTTGAATGGGAAAAATGTTTTACTCAATGTCTTTATCGTCCCTTTGACTTCAAAAACTACTTTCATAACTCGGATTTGGTGGATCGATCAAGAGATGAAGTTATGCAGCATATGATTTTGGGTGAAAATATATCAATCGTTATGCACAGGCAGATTCTTGGGAACAACTATACACATTGGTTGTGTTCAAATTGTACTGTTGACCATAACCTGCTTGATACAGCAAAAGGGGCTGTTATTTTCCCTCTCTATCTCTATCCAACCAACACCCCAACCCTATTTGAAGCCGAACCAACCAACTCCCCACATGGTCGCCGCCCAAACCTAGCACCAGAATTTATTAACGAACTTTCCGAAAAACTTAGCTTAGAATTTTTCCCAGATGGCAAAGGCGATCAAGTCAAAACCTTTGCACCAGAAGACATCTTTAACTACATTTATGCCACCTTCCACTCCCCTACCTATCGCCAACGCTACGCCGAATTTCTCAAAATCGACTTTCCTCGAGTCCCCCTCACCAGCAACAAACAACTATTTTGGGAACTAGCCACCAAAGGCGACAGACTCGTACAACTCCACCTGATGAAAGAAACAGGCGCAGAAATTAGTAACTATCCCATCGATGGCTCTAACCTTGTCGAACAAGTCAAATACAACGAAACCCAACAACAAATCTGGATTAACGACCAGCAGTATTTCGCCAATATCCCCAAACACATTTGGAACTTCTACATCGGCGGCTATCAAGTTTGTAAAAAATGGCTCAGCGATCGCAAAGGACGAGAACTCAGCTTTGACAACCTCGTTCATTATCAAAACATCATTTCCATCCTCGGCGAAACCATCGAGATCATGAGCGATATCGATCAAATCATTACCAAACATGGAGGCTTCCCATTTGGGTAAGGAGTCATAAAATGTATAGCCAAATATCAAACCCTAAAATCTATAATCGTCTTGGTATTTCTAGCCAACAACTTACTCAATTTTGTCAAAAATGGAAAGTTGCTGAACTAGCATTATTTGGTTCAATCCTGCGAGATGACTTTCGCGAAGATAGCGATATAGATTTATTAGTTTCCTATCAACCTAATGCTAAACGCGGTCTATTTGAAAAAATTACCATGAAAGAAGAACTGGAAATAATGTTAAATCGTAAAGTTGACCTAGTTAGCAAACAAGCCATTATCCAAAGTCATAACTGGCTAAGACGCAAAAATATCCTTGAATCTGCCGAGGTAATTTATGTCGCGTGATCAAGAAGCAATTATTGATATCACAGAATCTATCAAACTGATTTTGCAGTATGTGAAAGGAATAGATCAGGATGCGCTAGCCGTCAATTATGAAAAGCAAGACGCTATTTTGCGGCGTATTACTATCATTGGTGAGGCAACTAAACGATTATCTCCAGAATTTAGGCAAAAACATTCCGATATACCTTGGAAGAAAATAGCAGGAATGCGAGATGTAATTACCCATGACTACGATGAAGTTGACCCAACCGAAATTTGGACAGTCATCACAGAAAATATCCCTGAACTGTTGAAATACTTAGAAAATTTGTAGGGTTAGCAAGGATCTGTAAAATGAACACCTGTTTAGTTAAAAATATTAATCTACCAATGCCACAGATTGTCGAATTTTGCGATCACTGGCAGATTGTCGAATTTGCCCTCTTTGGTTCCGTCCTGCGCGATGACTTTCGCTCCGATAGTGACATCGACTGTCTGGTCGTATTTGCACCTGAATCACAAAATAGCCTTCTAGATTTGGTGACAATGGAATGGCAACTAGAAGATATATTTCATCGCAAAGTTGACTTAGTTAGCAAGCAAGCCGTTATAGACAGCCCAAACTGGATTCGACGCAAAGCAATTTTAAATACTGCACAGGTGATTTATGCAACGAGATCCAGCCTATCTGCTTGATATTGCCACAGTCTGTTCTAATATTGCTGAACTGATGGAAGGAGCTACCAAGCAACAATTTTTAACCGAAAAGCGCATTCACTTTTCGGTTGTATACGAAATTGCGATTTTGGGAGAAATTGTCAAACACCTATCACCAGAATTTCGAGAGACCCACCCAGAAATACCGTGGAAGCAAATCGCGGGAATGCGCGATAAACTAATACACGATTATAATCAAGTTGACTTGAACCTAACTTGGCAAGTCGCAAACTCACAAATCCCTAATCTTCTAGAATTTATCCTACCGCTTTTACCAACAGAAGATAATGCAGAACTTTTATGATTCATCACTCATTAATCTGATAGAAGCACCGAAATAGTGAGATCGCGTTAACAAAACCTTTGCGCCAAGAGTCAATCTACTAAACCTTGAATGGCTAAAAGAAACTATATGGCGATCGCCTTGACAAGTTAATTCTATTGGATACTAGGCTTCAGTAATGGATAGAAATGTCCAACTGGTCCCTGTCCTTGCCCGATCGCTAAAGAATATTTCAAAGCTTCAGTAACATAGTTCTTTGCGTCTAGTACTGCTTGAAACCGTGGTTTCCCTAGAGCTAAATTTGCAGCGATCGCGGCGGACAAAGTACAGCCAGTACCATGGGTATGGGGGGTATCAATTACTTCTGTCTGTAAAACCTCAAGGTGATCGCCATCAAACCACACATCAATTCCCTTTAGTTCGTTGGTAAAGCCACCACCCTTGACGAGAACTGATCGCGCTCCCAATTTATAAATTTTCTGAGCCGATGTTTGCATATCTTCCAGCGTATGAATTTCCATATCTGCCAGAATTTGGGCTTCATAGCGGTTAGGCGTAGCGATCGCTGCAAGAGGAATTAACTGCTCACGGATCGTTTTCACTGCATCATCATCTAATAATTGCGCTCCCGCCCGTGACACCATCACTGGATCAACCACCACATTCCCAAAGCCAAAGGCAACTAATTTCTTAGCAACGGTTTTAATAATCTCTTGATTGAGCAGCATTCCCGTTTTGATTGCCCCCACTCGCATATCAATCATCACCGCTTCAAATTGAGCTGTTACTGCTTCGGTTGGCATGGCATCCACTCGCGTTACACCCTGTGTATTTTGGGCAGTGATGCAGGTGAGTACGCTGGTTCCATGCACACAATGAAAGGCAAAGGTGCGGAGGTCAGCCTGTATCCCTGCACCACCACCACTATCCGAACCAGCGATCGTCATTGCGATTGGTATTTGTGAAGTGTTAAAACTACTCATATCAGCTCAATATCAATTAATAACAAGAAAAAGAAGATTATTTCGTACCTATTTTGTAAGTAGCTCTGGCTGGACATAGTTAAAATCCAGCGTCAAAAGCTGTGGCGTACGCTGCGCGTGCGCCACAGCTTTTGGGTTTTATATTTAATTGCGCCTAGCTACTTAGATTAGCGTAAAGCCCTAGATTTTTGGATGATGGGAAGACTCATTGTTAAGTAAGGGGATTATTGTTAAACATTCCTTAATGCCATAACTGCACCAATGCAAGACAAAGCAATCTATGATTTAGTCAACCTGTAGACTGACTTGTTATGAAAACAGATCATCCAACTTATACACAAGCGCAGATTTCAGCTTGGTTGCGGGGACTCATGAGCGTGGCTCTCGCAGACAATGATTACAGTGATCAAGAGCGTAACCTTTTTGATCAGATCAGCCATAGTGATGAATGGGGCGAGGAAATTCCCATTTCAAGTTTTGAACCAATTAGCGCCCAAGAACTGGCTGATGCATTGGGTAGCGATCGCAGGGTGGGGCAGAATTTTTTACGAATGGCAGTGATGATGGCACTCGCCGACGGTAAATATACAGATACAGAAGATCGCGTTATTCAAGAATTTTGCACGGCTCTTGATCAAGAAATAACGCCAATCAACGAATTACGGATCAAATTAGAATCCGCATCACACCATGAAGAGCATCATCCCGATCTGCTAGAGCCTGTCAAGGAATGGCTCGATCATATGGATATCCATGATTCCCGACTGGCGAACCTAATTTGTAAGGTTGTCCCCGCTCAATGTCCTTTCGAGCGCGATATCGTCTTGTTTGGACGCAAAATCATGCACATTCCCGCCATGTGTGAAATTAATCCTCTATACGATCAGCTCGTGGGATTACGTTTTCGATCGCTTAGTTATCTCGCTGACAAAGGCGAAGATATCTCTAAGTATTGCTAAGGAACCACAAGAAAAGTTTTAAAAGCGTTGCGAAGCAACGCTTTTAAAACTTTTCTTGGTTTAGGCTTGAGTGCAAAGCACTGTAAGCACTTAAGGGCTATTTCGCATGTTCAGCAAATTGATCAGGAGTGATGGATTGCACCCCAAATAAGCACCCCAACAAAAGTGAAAAATACTAACGTACTGAATATAGCGGCACGTATTCCAATTTTTTTGCTGGCGATCGCATTGTTATGTTTTTGAAGATCGTACAAGATATAGATCTCAGTCGCAGCCGCAGCAAGAATGTAGAACATTACTCCCAAATGCACACAGTCAACAAGTGTCAGATATGCCATAGCGCCTAGTTCATTACTAGCGCTGCGGAGGCTGATTACGACAGCAAACATCGAACCCGCCAGCAGACCTAGTCGGGGACCCAGTGTGGCAGCACTGTCGGCATGGAGCAAGTAAGAGACTAAGGCTAGACCCGCTGCGGCAAAAGCACCCGCAGTTAGTTTGAAAAAACCATTCAAATCATTTCGCTGAAGCTCAATTTTCAGTTGCATACTTGTGTATTCACTAGAAGAACCCGAAGGTAGACTAGGATCACCAAAATTAGAACGGTATTTCTTTACTAAAGGTTCGATGCTATAGCGCTTAATTGCCCAGCCATCAATTTTAATATCTTCATCGATCGAGGAATTCTTCTGATCTGGTACATAGCGCAGTTTACTCAGATCGCGATCGGATTCTTCCGCTAGAATTATCAGTTTCTGGGAGTCAAAAGGAAAATTCCGCATATCCCAGTTATGACGAAATGTACCAATAACTTTTCTCTGGAGCCACTTGCCTGTCGCAGTTGGGTTCGTAATATTGTCGGAAACTTTCACAGTAACTGCATTTGGGAATTCTATCGAATCGAGAATGCTTTTTTCCGCATTGCCTGTCTGCGTCCAAAGCCAAAATGTGGCGGAGAAAGACTTCTTCTGCACATCAAAATCCCCAAGTTGGGTCAGAAAAACTCCTAATGGAGCCTCTTGGATTATCTCTGTTTGAACAGGTTTTGTTGGGACAATTTGTGCTTCAACAGGCATGACTATGCTCATTGATAAGAAAATCAAACAAAAAAGAAGTCTGGCAAAAGTGATCAGGCGTTGAAAAAATTTCACAGACTAGGATCTCCCTGAAAAGACCAACAATTTTTTTGATAATTATGATGCTTCTGCCATCACTCCAAGCTATATTCTAGTAATATGCCTTCCTCAGTCTCATTGACACCACAAATTGCATAATGATCATGAGAAATAACTAGTTTTTACTTAACACCTATGCCCAGAGAACTAAAAAGCGCTAAGAAAGAAGAAGATAACAGCGATGTGTCCCCAAATGTGTTGCGTGTCGTTTTAGCCTTTCGGCGCTGGGGTTGGGCATCTTTTTGGACACAGGTTGTTTTATGCGTAGTTTCTGCGCTAGTCTTGCTGCAACTTGTTTTATTAAAAGCACCAACGACAAATACGCCTACAGGTGCAGATAGCAACCCTGCTACCCTTCCGGGACTGAGTTTTGCATGGGCAGGTATAGCGGTACTCGGTGCAAGTATTTTCTGGAATTTTCGTTATACCCGAATGGCGAACAAGTTGCGATCGCCCGATCGCCCCACCAAAAGCCAAACCGTATTTCAAATCAAAATTGGCATCATCATTAACTTATTGGGGATGTTGATTACTTTGATCGGAGCCGCTTCAATTGTGGGTGCACTAACCCTGCGATCACAACAGGGCGTATTTGCAGGCGCAGGAAATTTTAATCTGACCATTCAGCCCCTCGACTTTCAAATCATTCAAGCCAGTTTCAATATTATCTTTGCCCACTTTGTCGGTTTAGTCACCTCACTATGGTTGCTAAATCGAGCCACCGACAAGCCTAATCGTGAGTAAAAAAGGGGGCGCATTGCGCCCCCTTTTTTATGTTTCAGCCAACTTGCGACCATAACCGATCGCTAAACAGCCCGTCACATACATCAATAGGCTATAAACTGCCGCAGGAACCGCCATATCTGGATTATTCAGTAATCCTGCGGTAATCGCGATCGCGAGAGTTCCATTTTGCAAACCCACCTCAATACTGATACAGATTTGTTGCTTGGGGTTAAGCTGAAAAAATTTGCTCAAATAGAATCCTGCCGCCATCGAAAGGATATTCAACAGCAACACCCCAACCCCAACTTGGACAATAAAATCTGGCAACCGACTCCATTCTTTGACGATCAACAACAAAATAATTACTGCCAATAGTACGGCAGCCGAGATGCTGGTTACTTTTTCTAACTTTGCCGATAGGTTCGGCGCAAACTGACGCATACTCATGCCGATCGCGATCGGTAAAAAGGTAATCACAAAAATTTGTCCAATTGTCGTCCCGATGGGCAACTCAACCGCCGCACCTTGCCCAAAGAAATGTTGGCTAGCCAAATTCGCAAAAATAGGAATCGTAAATATCGTAATCAGACTGCTTAAAGCCGTTAAGGTCACACTCAGGGCTACATCACCTTTCGCTAAAAATGTAACCAAGTTTGAGGAAACTCCCCCCGGGCATAACGCCAATATCATCAAACCCGTAGCGATCGCAGGTTGCATCGGCACAAGCTTAGCGATCGCCAACCCAATTAAAGGCAACACCACCAACTGACTGATTAACCCAATTGCGACAGCTTTTGGATATTTTCCCACTCGCTGAAAGTCTTCTGGCACAAGCGATAAACCCATACCAAGCATCATCGTTCCTAGCGCGATCGGCAAGATCAGCGACGTAAAAATATTTGATTCCATAGATGAATTGATTAAGATAACGTCATTTTCCGCGATTTGTGCCGCCCAAAGAGATATCAAAAACGCGGCACAAATCGCGTTATCTAACTCAGGTTAAGATAGGAGAGATGTAAAGAAGTGTAAAACACAAATAGTAGCTAAGCCAATGCAATGGAAGCAGGTTGAAGAAAATTGGGTTTTGACTCCAGCCAAACCCAAAGGTGTAATTCACTTTCTCGGCGGCGCATTTTTTGCAGCCGCCCCACAGGTTGCCTATAGCCGTGTGCTAGAGCAACTTGCTCAAAATAACTATGCGATCGTGGCTACTCCCTTTCTCAATAACACCTTTGACCATCGCCAAATTGCCCGTGATGTTCATACGTCCTTTCGCAAGGCACGCAGCAAACTATTTCTCGACTATTTCCCTGTGTTTGGCATGGGGCATAGCATGGGTTGCAAAATCCATTTACTAATTAATAGTCTGTATAAACCCACCCGTGCAGGCAATATGTACATTGCCTACAACAACTACAGCGCCGATCGCTCGATTCCTTTTTTTAAAGAACTCTCCAACACTATCCCTGAAATGTCATCAATGGAGTTCACCCCCACACCCAAGGAAACCGAGCAGCTAGTTAGCGCCAATTACCAAACCACCCATAATTTACTCATTAAATTTATTGACGATGATATTGACGAGATTTTCAGCCTTGCAGATCTCCTCAAGCAGAAATTCCCCAAAACCGTAAGCCTGCAAACCCTCGAAGGCACTCACCTCACCTCTATGGGCATTGATGTCAAATGGAAGGCAGGCGAAAGTTTCTCCGCTATTGACGCGATCGCTCAATGGGTCAAACAGGAAATGCACAAAAATAATCACACCCTAGAGCAAGTACTGTTGTCATGGCTGAATCAGCAAATCCGCTAAACGCTAGGGAGTCACTCCGCCCACTTCTGAGTTTGGCAATAATAGCAATGAGTAGAAATACTCTATTTAAATCGACAGCTAACTTGATAACAAAGCCCAATCAAAATTGATTGATTTTCTATTTATATATCTGCTATTAGGATTTCTAATATTGTTTTAATACTGTTAAAATTGCCGTCTATTCATAACATTTTTAGGCTAACAGTGTGCCAGTTGATCCAAAAATTTAAAGAATAGATACTTAGTTTTATTAATATAAATTGACTGGCATATTGTTGCCCAAGCATTTGGCTGGCAAGAGTTTGAGCAACTAGATCTAACTAAAACAATTGCAAACAAGTACTAGAGGATATATCTAGCTTATTAGAGTGATATAAATTTTTTATATGAATTTATAACCAAAAAAGGTGCTTTTTAAAAAAAATTTTTCAAAAAAAAGTAAATGTAGATACGCACTTTATGTTTAAATTAAAGACATCACTCAAGGGCTTCACACGAAGAATTCCTGATAGGATTAACTTATATAAAGCAAAAAATGTTCCACCAAGGAGCCAGCGCCAAAAAGCCAAATAAAGAGATATCTGATTTGACTCTTGGACTCTGCCTCTTAAGTTTTTTTGCAGCGCCCCGTGCAGTTTGCGGGCAACCCAGTTTTAAGACTCAGTGACGCATAGAACCAAAAATTTTTCTCATTTTTCAGTTCCAAAGCTTGCCTTTCAGTCTTGATTACTGTCAATCATCGTTTTGAGTCTTGAGGCATGATTTTTGCCTTACGCACTCTCACGGGAGCAAACTGCCATAGGACGAATGGTGGAAATTTAAACGATTCTCAATTTAACTCTAGTAAGGAGATATTAATGTCTTACTCAAAAACACAGTCTAAAGCCAAGGCTGGGTACGACGCTGGTGTTCAGGACTATAAACTAAAGTACTATACCCCCGATTACACACCCAGAGATACTGACCTTCTCGCAGCTTTCCGCTTCGTGCCTCAACCAGGCGTACCTCCCGAAGAAGCAGCAGCAGCAGTTGCCGCAGAATCTTCTACTGGTACATGGACTACTGTATGGACAGACTTGTTGACCGACCTCGATCGCTACAAAGGTCGCTGCTATGATGTCGAGCCAGTACCTAACGAAGACAATCAATATATTGCTTACATCGCATATCCTCTAGATTTGTTTGAAGAAGGCTCTGTAACCAACTTGCTCACCTCATTGGTTGGTAACGTGTTCGGTTTCAAAGCTCTCCGCGCACTTCGTCTAGAAGACATCCGCGTACCCATCGCATACCTAAAGACATTCCAAGGACCTCCTCACGGTATCCAAGTTGAGCGCGACAAGTTGAACAAGTACGGTCGTCCTCTTCTCGGCTGTACCATTAAGCCTAAATTAGGTCTTTCTGCGAAGAACTACGGTCGTGCAGTATATGAGTGCTTACGCGGCGGTCTAGACTTCACCAAAGACGACGAAAACATTAACTCTCAGCCTTTCATGCGCTGGCGTGATCGCTTCCTGTTTGTACAAGAAGCAATCGAAAAAGCACAAGCTGAAACTGGCGAAATCAAGGGTCACTACCTCAACGTAACTGCGCCTACATCTGAGCAAATGATGGAACGTGCAGCTTTCGCTAAGGAAATTGGCACACCAATCATCATGCATGACTTCTTGACTGGTGGTTTCACAGCTAATACCTCTCTTGCTAAGTACTGCCGTGACAATGGCTTGCTCTTGCACATTCACCGCGCTATGCACGCTGTTATCGACCGTCAAAAGACTCACGGGATTCACTTCCGCGTTTTGGCTAAGTGTCTTCGTATGTCTGGTGGTGATCACCTCCACTCTGGAACCGTTGTTGGTAAGCTCGAAGGCGAAAAGGGCATCACCATGGGCTTTGTTGACCTAATGCGTGAAGACCACATCGAACTTGATCGCGATCGTGGTATCTACTTCACTCAAGATTGGGCTTCTATGCCTGGTGTACTTCCCGTTGCTTCGGGTGGTATCCACGTATGGCACATGCCTGCGCTCGTTGAAATCTTCGGCGATGATTCTTGCTTACAGTTCGGTGGTGGTACTTTGGGTCACCCATGGGGTGCTGCTCCTGGTGCAACCGCTAACCGTGTTGCTCTCGAAGCTTGTATCCAAGCTCGTAACGAAGGTCGCGACATGATGCGTGAAGGTGGCGACATCCTCCGTGAAGCTGGTCGTTGGTCTCCTGAATTGAATGCTGCTCTTGAACTTTGGAAGGAAATCAAGTTCGAGTTTGAAGCAATGGATACTCTCTAATCGATTAGCTCCATTACTATATTGTTTCGTGTTACGAAACAATATAGTAATAATTCTTGGTGAATTCAGCCTATGGATATTAAGCGCAGTACTAAGTCCACAGCCAATATGTTGATCAATTTTTTGACCTTCGAGGCTGTTAAGACTATTGCCGAGCAATTGGAGGAAACTGATAAGTTAAAGGCTCTTTGGTTTAACCAATTCTCGACGCGCGAAAGACTCCAGAATGGCGAGCTTTATATCAAAGACTTATTTGAAGTTCATCAAGAAATGGCTTTTCGAGTGATGACTGTGCGAGAACATCTAGCAAATGAGATTTTAGATTTTTTGCCAGAAATGACCCGTACAGGTATTCAACAATCAAATATGCAGCTTCGTCGTCGGCATTTTGAGCGCATCATGAGCGTTCAGGCTTCTGAAGGATATGCAGAATGTGAGAATCTAGATTCTGATATAGAAACTAAGAAACCTATTGCAGAACCTAGTCTCAGTAATCCTCCCGAAGCAGTTGCAGACTCAGATGTTGATGGCGATCGCGCTTCTACGGAAGCAAATCAATAGCCCAAATCAATAGCAATTTAATTTCAATCGCGAGGAAATAATGCAAACTTTACCAAAAGAGCGTCGTTACGAAACTCTTTCCTACCTTCCCCCTTTGAGCGATGCTCAAATCACTCGTCAAATCGAGTACACCTTGAAGCAAGGTTTCTATCCTGCGATCGAATTTAACGAAGATTCCGATCCTGCGATCCACTACTGGACTCTTTGGAAGTTGCCTTTGTTCAACGCCAGAACTCCTCAAGAAGTTTTGAGCGAAGTTCAAGCTTGCCGTTCTAGCTACCCTGGTTCTTTCATCCGCGTTGTAGCTTTCGACAACATCAAGCAGTGCCAAGTCCAAAGCTTCATCGTACACAAGCCTAACAGCGCTCGTTACTAAGCTTTAACAAACAAAAAAGCCCCGCAATGCGGGGCTTTTTTGTTTTATGGTTAGAAATCAAAGGTTCTGGATAGTGAAAGAGCACATGAATCGAAAGATAAGTGTAAGTGGTTGGCAACTCATCGGATCGGTCATAATATTTGGCGTAGTCATTTACGAATTGATGACTGGGCAGATTGTTGCAAAGCCTCAAAGCAATCCGATTACGCGAGTAGATCAACCAATCTCCTTTTGGGTAATTATTGGCATAAAAGTAACAGGTGCATCAACCTTCGCAGTTATGGGTATTACTGGTCTCAAAGAAGAATCTAAGTAAAATAATTTCTAAAAACAATTTTCATTCGTGTTGTTGATTTCAACAACATCAAGCAGTGCCAAGTCCAGAGTTTCATCATACAGCACCTAACAGCGCTCGTTACTGAGCTTTAACAACAAAGAAGCCCTGCGATGTGGGGCTTCTTTGTTGTTTGCTATATTAATAGACAGCAATGCCAAATCCCCAAATTAAGACTATGACAATTTCTTTAGATTTACCTCAAGAATTGGAACAAGAGCTATCTGTGGAAGCAGGGAAAATTAGTTTATCTTTACCAGAATATATTCTGCAACTTCTGGCTGTTAGAAAATCTTCTGAGAATCTGCCTAGATCTGGTGCAGAATTAGTGAGCTATTGGCAAAGTGAAGGACTAATTAACTCGCGTCCTGAGATTAAGGATAGTCAAGAATATGCGCGTCAAATTCGTCATGCAGCAGAACATCGCCAACATTTATAAAGTGATTTTATGTATGTTTTAGATACTGATATTCTGATCGATGTTTTGAGGGGTCATAAACCTGCGATCGCATGGTTTACCACTTTATCAGAATTGAGACTGTCAAGTAAAATGTGTAAAGTCTAGAAGCTAGATATGGAGACGATCCTCAAAGAGGATGGCAAAGCGATGAAGTGCAGGTTTCCAATCGCGAATCGGCATCGTCCACTTCTTCGAGATATTCCGCATTGCTAAATAAACGAGCTTGAAAGCAGCATCATCAGAGGGAAAAATCTGTTGGGATTTAATCACCTTCCGCAAACTACTGTTCATCGACTCAATCGCATTGGTGGTATAAATCGCCCTGCGAATCTCGGTCGGGAAAGCAAAGAAGGGGATAATGTTTGCCCAATGACTGCGCCAAGACTTGGAGATTGATGGATATTGCTTGTCCCACTTTTCAGCAAAGAGTTCGAGATTAAACTCAGCCTCCGATTCCGTCGCCGCGCTATAAATAGCCTTGAGGTCAGCACAAACTTGCTTGCGTTGTTGCCAAGGTACAAAAGCGACCGAGTTTCTGACCATGTGGACAATGCATAACTGCACCTGAGTTTTAGGAAATACCGTCTCAATCGCATTAGGGAAACCAGTCAAGCCATCGACACAGGCAATCAAAATATCTTTGACCCCACGGTTGTGAATTTCGGTGAGTACTGACAACCAGAATTTCGCACCTTCATTCGGAGAAATCCACATACCCTTCTGTGGGCATGGCTTGATAAATACAAAGATAAAGATGTGCGTATTGCTGTACAAATAATCCCATACTCAAGAAATCCTGCGTTACTATTGGAGCTAGAGGCAATTATTCTTCGAGCTACTGAGCCTCCATACAACGTCCAAATCCCAATGGAGTAGTAAATTTATGCAAGTAGAAATGGTAGAGCGAATCTCATCCAAAGATGCCGAGGTTATTTTAAAACTTCTGCCTGAAAGAATTAGAACAGCTATCATTAATCGTGCCAAAGAGATAGACTATCCAATTGAAGCAACTCTTGAAATGGCGATTGCGAGTTTTTTGGATACAGAAGCCATAAGTTTTGTTGACTGTAAACCTAGTCGTGGACATTAACTGAGAGGATATGCGATCGCTGTTTATTGATTTTGATTAGGGTGATCGCTTTGTGGAGAGAAGATGAAAGGGGCGATCGCTGTTTATTGATATTGGGTTAGGGGTGATCGCTGTTTGTTGAGGGAGATGAATGGACGATCGCTAGTTGTTGATTTTGATTAGGGGCAGTTCGTGATATGGTTCAAAACCTAATGTTTGTAATTATTTGAAGATGAACCATGAGGAACTTTGAATATGATGAAAATAAGAGTCAATCTAATTTTGCTAAACATGGAATTGACTTTGTTGAAGCTCAAAAACTATGGAACGATCCAAATTTGCTAGAAATCCCTAGTAGAATTCAAGATGAACCGCGATTTGTAGTTATTGGTAAAATAAATAATAAACATTGGTCTGGAGTTATCACCTACCGCGATCAAAATATTCGGATCATATCTGTCCGCCGATCACGCACACAAGAGGTTGCCCTTTATGAACGCTAAAGACTTTGATCAAAAATTCGAGGATGGGGAAGAAGATATTATCGAAATGCTCGATCTATCTCAAGCTAAACGTCCCTTAGCTGCTCAAAAAAGGCTTAGCATAGAGTTACCTATTTGGATGATTGAGCTAATTAATCAAGAAGCCAAACGTTTAGGAGTAACACCACAAACAATTGTCCAAACCTCTCTTGCTGAACATTTAGCAGTTAGTAACTTCAATTAGATGTGGATATTTGATTAGAGGCGATCGCTTTGTGGTGGGGAGATGAAGGGGCGATCGCTGGTTGTTTATTTTGATTAGGGGCGATCGCTTTTACTGCATATTGAGGGATTAATTTGTGTATAGAGAGAGAACGCGATTAAAATCACATGGCAGTTTTTAGGATGAATGAGAAGGAGATATTTCGTAGGTCATAAAATCATGGGCAGGAATTGTATTCGCAAAAATCATCCTTGCCTCATTGACTAGATCTTCCAATAGAATCGCATTGCCGGGGGCATAGCGGGGACTGAAATGGGTCATGATTAATTGCTTCACATTCGCCAAAAGTGCTACTTGAGCCGCCATCGTACTAGTGGAGTGCAAACGCTGAAAAGCCATATCGGAATCCTGATGAGCGAAAGTAGTCTCATGGATTAGAACATCAGCATTTTGTGCCAGATCCACCGAGCTATCACAAAAAATCGTATCCGTACAATAGGCAATCTTTCGCCCAATCTGAGGAGCGCCGCAGAATTCCTTACCATCGATTTTGCGACCATCGGGCAGCGTGACAATTTTGCCCTGTTTCAATTCACCAAAAATTGGACCTGCGGGAATATTCATCGCGATCGCCTTATCGACATCAAACTTACCTGCGCGATCGCGTTCTACCAACCGATAACCATGAGCCGTTACCTTATGCTTGAGGGGGGCAGCCATTACATAAAATTCGGAATCCTCGCAGACTATCCCCGTCTTCACTCGATGCACTTTGATCGAATAGGAGAGTCTTGTCTCGCTATAGCGTAAACAAGCGTCGAGATATTCCCCCAATCCCGATGGACCATAAATATCAATATGGCTAACATTGCCTGCCATGCCACAACTAGCTAATAGCCCCGGTAAACCAAAAATGTGATCACCATGCATATGCGTTATGAAAATTTTGGTGATTTGGCTGATTTTTACATCGCTTCTGAGTAACTGATGTTGGGTTGCTTCGCCGCAGTCGAGCAGCCATACCTCAGCACGTTGAGGTAAACGCACTGCCACACTAGAGACATTGCGTCCGCGAGTGGGAACCCCCGAACTAGTACCGAGAAAAGTGATCTGCATATCTAATCATCTACAAAAATCTCGATGCGGCGATTACTTTTGCTATTGCCTTCACCAGCACTACTAGCCAGAGGACGGGTTGCTCCATAACCAATCACCATCCAATAGTAGTTTTGCTCACCACGCAGTCTAGCCAAATAATCTCTAACCGCCGAAGCACGCAAATAAGAAAGAGTGAGAGCGTTCCCCGTAGCCGCATCCATATGTCCATTAATTCTTACCCGCTTACCTTTGTCTAGAGGTAATTGCGCCGCCACCTCATCGAGCAAACGAAAACTTTCGGGGCGGATGCTTGCCTTATCTACATCGAACAAAGCCTCTGATGAGAGCGTAAATTGCTGCTTCTTATAATTTAAAAAGTTAAATGAGGGTTGCCATACTAAATCTGGACGCACAATGGCGATCGCTAAGCCAGTGACAATTCCTGCGATCGCGCCTACACCTAAAACTGCACCACGCACGAGCAAAGTCAACAGAGGATGATCCGCTTGTTGCGAATTACCCGAAGGTTTACTGATTGATTTATCTGGAGTCGGTGAATTTGTCACGGCAACTGCACAATATCCTTGCTCAATATCAAATCCACAATTGAGCATACGCTTAATTGTGGATCTCATACAAATCTAAAAGTAAGTTTTTTAGATTTTAATTATCTAGCGATGAGGAGGGATTAATCTTCGTACCATCTGTCATATATCTATAGACACATCACTTTGCGATGACTTGAAACCCAGAGAAATGTTTGAAAGCTCGGCAAAGCCGCACTTTCAAATATTTCTTATATTATTTTTTCTTAGCTTTAGAACTAACAGTTGTATCGATCAGTTCTAACTCATTAGCGCGAAATGACACAATCTTTTCCCAGTTACCACCACCAAAAATCACGGCAACTCGACCATCCGTCACACGCTGTACTTGACCTTGAAATCCGTAATAGGTGTCACCCTCATTTACAACCCGCACTGCTGAACCTGGAAAAATGATTGGCTGCATATTTTCTTGAAACTCCTTGCTGTGGTTTTGACTAGGTTTATTCTATATCCTTTGACGATCTGCCCCTATTGCTTTTTTCAATGATTACCAGTTGGATTAGATTGCTTTGCTTAGGACAAGCCCAAATAAGTGAAGGCGGCACTTCGTGCCGCCTTCACTTATTTGGGCTTTGACTTGCTATGCAGCTTTATCAAGATGACCAGATATTTTCTAAATTCAGTACAAATCCTGATAACACATTTTCTCCAGACAAACTTACAGGTGTTTCAAGAATTTCTACAGGTTGACCTAAGCGATAAATCGCCACACGCTTACTTTCAGGATCGATCAGCCAACCTAGACGACAGCCATTATCTTGATATTCCTGCATCTTCGCCAAACCCTTAATCCATGAATCCGTTGGCGACAAAAGCTCAATCACAAAGTCTGGGCATAGTGGCAAAAACTTCTTGCGTTGTTCAGGACTAAGCGCGTTCCATTTTTCAATAGGTATCCATGCCGCATCAGGCGAGCGATCGCTACCTCTAGGCAAAGAAAATCCCCCAGAAGAATCAAAAACTTTACCAAGTCGTTCCTGACGATTCCAGATATTTAGATCAGTATTTAGATCAGAATTCCAAGAGCTAGTTTCGCCGCCAGTGGGGGACATAATTACGAGTTCTCCATTCGCATTGCGCTCTAGTTTAAGTTCAGGGTTTGCCGCACATAGCTCGTAAAACTGCTCTCTGGTCAGTTTCACAATCGGATCGAGATTGATTGTATAAGCAGTCATCATCTTTACTCCGCCAAGCAACTTTGAGATCTATTGTAAGGAAGTGCTCTAGAAAAAATCATCAAATCAGCGATCGCCCAGTCTCAATCAAAACTTTCGGCAAAAAAGGACGGGATCAATCTAGATTTCGATAAATTGCCAAGTTTTAGACTGTTGCTTAAGGGCTGGCATGAGGAATTTGATGATACTTACCATAGCTTTTACGCCATAGATTTATTATAATTGTTTGACGATGGTTTTTTGTAGAATCATAGATTAATATCTATCAAAACAACAAGATAAACTATGGGGAAAATTATAGATTTGCTAGTGTCTAACACATATTCCCGCCTCAACATGGCGATATACTGAGAACCATCAAGGTATATCTACTTAAATAACATAACTAATAGAGTCATTTGCTAAAGCAAACGCTCAAGCAGTGGCTTAAAATAGCAAAGATTTGGGATGTGCCGTGCCTAGCACAGTACATCTTAACTAGTAAAAACTAGCACTACTAACCAGAGCAACAGTTTACAGAGTAAAGAGGCGATCGCAAATCATGGTGATGATTGAAACCAAAGCCGAACGCATGGTCATAAATATGGGACCTCACCACCCATCCATGCACGGCGTACTTAGACTTATCGTCACGCTCGATGGCGAAAACGTAGTCGATTGCGAACCAGTACTAGGGTACTTGCATCGCTCGATGGAAAAAATCGCCGAAAGTCGCACGATTATTCAATATCTCCCCTACGTGACCCGATGGGATTACCTCGCGACCATGTTTACCGAGGCAATCACCGTCAATGCCCCCGAAAAGCTAGCCAACGTGCCAGTGCCAAGACGTGCCAGCTACATTCGCATGATCATGCTAGAACTGAGCCGCATCGCCTCTCACCTCCTGTGGCTCGGCACATTCGTTGCAGACATCGGCGCACAAACCCCATTTTTCTACGTTTTCCGCGAACGGGAAATGATCTATGACCTGTTCGAGGCAGCAACAGGGATGCGGATGATGCACAACTATTTCCGCATTGGGGGAGTTGCCGCCGACCTACCCTACGGCTGGAACGAAAAATGCGAAGACTTTTGTAACTACTTTCTTCCCGTCATTGACGAATACGAAAAATTAATTACTAATAACCCCATTTTCCGCAAACGGGTCGAAGGATTAGGCACAATCACCCGTGACGAAGCCATCAGTTGGGGCTTATCAGGACCCATGTTACGCGGTTCAGGTGTAAAGCTAGATTTACGCAAAGTCGATCATTACGAACTCTACGACGAACTCGACTGGAATGTGCAGTGGGAAACTGGCGGCGACTGTCTAGCCCGTTACCTAGTGCGTGTTCGAGAAATGCGTGAATCCACAAAGATGGTGCTGCAATGTCTCAAGCAGATTCCCGGTGGATCTTACGAAAACCTCGAAGCACAACGAGTTCTCGCAGGACCTAAGAGTGAATGGAACTCCCTAGATTATCAGTTCATCAGCAAAAAGCCATCTCCTACCTTCAAAGTTGCCTCGGGTGAGCATTATGTTCGTGTTGAAGCGCCCAAGGGTGAACTCGGTGTCTATATTATTGGCGAAGATAGCGTCTTTCCTTGGCGTTTCAAGATTCGTCCACCCGGATTTATCAATTTGCAAATCTTGCCCGAACTAGTGCGGGGCATGAAGATCGCCGACATCATGGCGATTTTAGGAAGTGTGGACATTATTATGGGTGAGGTCGATCGCTAATGTACGGTGGAATTGATTTACAAAGATCTTTAATTGAAATCCTGACAGGGCTGGGCTTACCTGCCGATGTCGCCAAAGTAATTTGGATGTTATTGCCAATGGCAGTAATGGTTTTAGGTGTAACTGTGGGCGCACTCGTCTGCACATGGCTAGAGCGTAAAATCTCCGCCGCCGCCCAACAACGGATTGGTCCCGAATATGCAGGACCTTTTGGATTGCTGATCCCCCTCGCAGACGTGGGCAAGCTGTTAATCAAGCAAGGCACAATCCCCGCTAAAGCCGATCCTCTGCTCTATACGATTGGACCCGCTTTAGTTTTCATCTCCGTCTTTTTATGTTATCTAGTCATCCCCTTTGGTCAGAACTTAATTATTTCTGACATTGGCACAGGCGTATTCTTTATCATTGCCATTTCCAGCGTTGCCCCCATTGGCTTGCTGATGGCAGGTTACTCTTCAAATAACAAATACTCGCTGCTTGGTGGTTTACGTGCTGCCGCGCAGTCGATCAGTTATGAAATTCCGTTAGCACTGGCTGTATTAGCGATCGCCTTGATGACCAATGGACTCAGCACCATTGATATCGTTAATCAGCAAGCCGAGTACGGGATTCTGTCATGGAATATTTGGCGGCAACCAATTGGCTTTGTCATCTTTATCATTGCCGCTCTTGCAGAATGCGAACGCCTACCCTTTGACTTACCAGAAGCCGAAGAAGAACTAGTTGCTGGTTATCAAACTGAATATTCAGGAATCAGATTTGCCTTCTTCTATGGTGGTTCCTACGCCAACCTGTTGCTAGCAGGATTACTTGCTTCCATCCTTTACCTCGGTGGTTGGGAATTGCCCTTCCCCATTGACAAAATTAGCGATGCTTTAGGAATTCAAGCAAATACAGCTTGGTGGCAAGTTATCGCCGCCTTCATTGGTTTAACTTCAACCCTTGTCAAAACCTATGCCTTTATCTTCTTTGCGATCCTCCTACGTTGGACAGTTCCCCGCGTGCGGATCGACCAATTGCTAGATCTAGGTTGGAAATTCCTCTTGCCCATTGGCTTAGCGAATTTACTAATTACCGCAGCATTGAAACTAGCTTTTCCCTTTGCGTTTGGCGGATAGCTGTTAGCTTTTAGCTTTTAGCTTTTAGCGCTTAGCTTTTGCTACCAGTTGACTTTTTAGATTTAGGTTGTTGACTGCTCTAAACCTAATTAAAAAAGCTAACAGCCAATAGCTAAAAGCTAAAAGCCCATACCTAAAAGCCCTAATTCAAAATTTTCTACAACAATCAAAACACCATGCTGAAATTTCTAAATAAAGTTGGTGAATACACCAAAGAAGCGGTACAAGCGGCGAAATATATCGGTCAAGGGATGTCGGTAACTTTTGACCATATGCGTCGCCGTCCGATTACAGTGCAGTATCCTTACGAAAAATTGATTCCTTCTGAGCGCTTTCGTGGACGGATTCACTTTGAATTTGATAAGTGTATTTCCTGCGAAGTCTGTGTGCGCGTATGTCCGATTAACTTGCCTGTAGTGGATTGGAAATTTAATACTGAAATCAAGAAAAAAGAACTCAAGAGTTACAGTATTGACTTTGGAGTATGTATTTTCTGTGGTAACTGTGTGGAATACTGCCCCACTAATGCACTGTCGATGACAGAAGAATATGACCTATCTACCTTCGATCGCCACGAATTAAACTTTGATAGCGTCGCCCTCGGACGGATGCCCACCAAGGTCACTGACGATCCTTTAGTGACTCCAATTCGCGAATTGGCTTATTTGCCTAAGGGTGTCATCGAGGGGCATGAAGTACCACATACCGCTAAACGTGCAGGTCTCCGCCCTGAAGAAATTGCTGAAGCGGCTTCGGAGCAAAAATAACTTTACAAAACGATGCGATGCATCGTTTTGTCTGGTTTTAAGATTAGGACTAGTAAAGGAAATTTAGAATGAACAATATTGGTTTAGGTGATGGTTCACAAACCGTATCTCTAGTGGTGTTAGCTGCCATGCTAACCGCTTCGGCAATGGGTGTGGTGCTATTGCAAAATATCGTTTACGCAGCATTTTTACTCGGTGCTACTTTTATCAGCGTGGCGGGATTGTATTTGTTGCTCAATGCTGATTTTGTAGCGGCGGCGCAGGTTTTAATCTATGTTGGGGCGGTCAATATCTTGATCCTGTTTGCGATCATGTTGGTCAATAAGCGCCAAGATTACCAAGATGTGAAGTATGGGGCTTTACGCAGTGTAGTCACAGGCGTTGTTTGTTTGGGCTTGTTTGCACTTTTAGGAGTGACAGTTACTTCGACTAATTGGGCAATTACCCCGACGATCGCGAAACTTCCATCAACAATGGTCGTTATTGGTCAGCATTTCTTTAGTGACTATCTACTACCCTTTGAATTAGCTTCGGTATTGTTATTAGTTGCTCTAATTGGTGCGATCGTCCTTGCCCGTCGCGAGTTTATTCCCGATACCGTTAAATCTCAGGCGGATTCTGAGGAGTCTCTCGAATTGTTAGAAAAGCCAAAAGAGCAACTTGTTGCTTCTAAATAAATCATCAACGCCCTAATTGCAATTGATAGTAAACAGATATGACTTTAGAACCTTTTTTGATTATTGCTGCGGCTCTATTTTGCATTGGCATTTATGGCTTAATTACTAGCCGTAACGCAGTGCGCGTATTAATGTCTGTGGAATTAATGCTCAATGCTGTGAACTTGAATTTGATGGCTTTTTCTAATTTCTTAGATTCCGCCAGTATTCGTGGTCAAGTATTTACAATTTTCGTAATTTCGATCGCTGCTGCGGAAGCTGCCGTAGGTCTAGCGATCGTTCTCTCGATCTATCGCAGCCGCGACACTGTGGATATGGAGCAATTTAACTTGCTACGTTGGTAGACTAATTGTTTTAATTTTGCCGTAGGCAAAATTAAAACAATTATCAATTTTCTAATCGCGATCGCAATTGCGGAAACTTAGTCAACTAAGATATTCCGTGATTGCTTTTTTATTTTAGGAGTTTTAAATATGACCCCTTATAAAATCGGTTATTTAGTGGGAACCCTGATCAGTCCACTGTTGCTGATGTTGATTATTGGGACTATTTACTACTTCATTAAAGGGCGCAGTATTCCTTATTGGAAAGCCGTCTTTAGTCGGTGGGTAATCGTATCAAGCTTGATTTTAGCTCTAATCAGCTTTGTGGGGCGCTTTAGCTCAGATCTACAACAAGACGCTAGTCACGTCTATCCTGAAAGAGATGTTAAAGCCTTTACAGAGGGTTGCCTAAGTGGTGCGAAAGGCAAAAAGGTAGACATTAAAGTTGTCGAAAAGCTCTGCTCATGCTCAATTACCGAAATTCAAAAAGCCTATACTTATGGCGAATTCAAAAAAATAGATCTAGAAATGCAGAACAGTAAGTCTATCCCCTCTGGGTTTAGAAATATTGTCACTTCATGCGCTCAAAAGTAATTTTAGGGCTTGGAAATCCTGACATTAATGAACTAATGTTTTTACAGATCGCTATTTGTATATCTTTCTTGGTAGGCGCATACTTTGGTAGATATTTAGCCCAAAAAGGTCTAACTGCCAACAATGCTTTGCAGCAGCATCAAAAGCAAGTTTACTTAATTAGTTGCATCACTCTTGGAATCATTACATTGCTCGCCATTTTGATGACATCTGGCAGAAATATTCCTTGGGTTCCTGCTTTTATTTCACTTTATCTGGGAGCTTATGCATGGCAAGGTATTTTGCTCATCTGTATCTTTTGTATAGGACTAATGCTTTTGCTAGAAATACCTGCTTGGAAAGACCGACAGCGACTACAGCAGTTAATTCTTTTTCTAGTCATAAGTATTTCATCAGTGCTGTTGTTGATTTATCAAAATTTGCCAATTACTGATTTGATTGAATCTCCTCGAATTTTAAAGGGAATAGTATTGCAAACAACTCCCTATAGTTGTGCTGCCGCTACAATTGCGACGTTGTCACGCCAGTTCAATTCTGCACTAGACACTACAGAGTTGGATGTTGTTAAGCTTGCAGGAACCAGTCGCCAAGGCACTAATATCCTCTCAGAAATTCAAGCAATGGAGAAATTGGGGCTTGCACCTCAGTATGAACGGAATCTGACGATCGCAGATTTAGTAAAGCGCAAACAAATGGCAGTTTTGCATGTGATGGAGCCAGTATCAGGTACCAGAATTCAACATGCGATCGCGTTATTGGCGATCGACCCCGTTAAGGAAAAAATAACTGTGGCGAATCCCCTATACGGAATTCAAGAGAAAAAATTCAGTGACATGAAAGACTATTGGCTCGAAGACGCTATTTTTGTGACAGCATCACAAAAATGATTGCAGGACATAACTTAAAGCAGCACTAGATAAGGGAACTGAGAGATTATCTGTGCCTCCGGGGGAATAGGCTTCGAGTAAAGCCGCGATCGCGGCAACAGGTATGGCAACACCCAGATCGCTAGGGCGAATACCGTGAGTAATACCAAAAATACCAAGAATTACGATCAAGCTTGTGGCAAACATGGCAAAGGAGCCTTCATAACTACGTTTATTGCCCAAATGCACAAAGATATGTGTACCAAATCTTTTACCAATTAGTGCTGCCATCCCATCCCCCCAAGACATCACCATCACGCCGATTACTGCATATTGAGGATAGTTCTCCCAGAGCAGAGTTACTAAAATTGTGATACTAAGCGCGTAGTAAAACACCCCATAGGTTTTGCGCCCCACATCATCGAGCATCGGCAAAATATTAATGCGGTGAGATGCTAGGGCGATCGCGCTAAATGTTACACCTGCTGTAATACATAACCATGTGGGGATATGTAACCACCATGCAATGAGCAGTACATTGCCCGTCCCAATATGCACAACTTTGCGAACTACTTCAGGATCTTGTTTGAGACGATGCAGGATCTCTGAAGCTAGAAATACTAGACCAAGCCAAATTACTACTGTGCCAATTTGGATCGCCAGAGTAATTGTAGGAGAGACATCGCTAGTTATGAGCATATGACAAGCTAAAAATACGCATGTAATTGCTTATGTTATCGCAACTGTTAGTCATAACTATCAATTAAAACCTAAGAGATGAGTAGCGGCGCGAAGCGCCGCTACTCATCTCTTAGGTTTTATCGCAATTGTTCCGCAATTAATTTAGTAGCCTCATCAGCAGGAATTGGTCGAGAAAATAAAAAACCCTGTCCGTAATCACAGTTAAGTGAACGTAAAATATCCACATGAATTTCTTTTTCTAGTCCCTCTGCTACTACTTTTAGTCCTAAGCGTTTAGCTAGTTCAATAATTGTGGAAGTGATTTCTAGATTGGTCTGGTTAGATTCAATATTCTGAATAAAAGAGCGATCAATTTTTAAAGCAGTTAGAGGTAAAGATTGTAGATAAGAGAGGGAAGAATATCCTGTACCAAAATCATCAATTGATAATCCAATGCATCTGTCTCGTAAATGTTGGAGGACTTCAACTGCTTCTTGGATATTTTCCATTAATACCGTTTCTGTAATCTCCAAAATTAAATTCTCGCCACTAAGACCAGTATCACTGAGAGTTTGATCAATATTTTGTAGGAGTGTAGGACTGACTAATTGTAAGCTTGAAAGATTAACGCTAATCCTTGTAGGGCAAGCATTGCCAAATAATTTTTGCCATCTTTGCAATTGCAAACAAGCTTCTCTGAGAACCCAATTGCCTAAACGTACAATCAGTCCAGTCTCTTCTGCTAAGGGAATGAATTTTAGAGGGGAGAGCCACTCCTGCGTTGGATGTTGCCATCGTACCAAGGCTTCAAACCCAATCAACTGAGATGTCTTTAACTGAAAAATTGGCTGATAGTGAACTTCTAAATTCTGAAGTTTAATTGCTTCTTGCAGATTTACTTCCAAATTGAGTCTTTGGAGAGCTTTCTGCTGCATATTCGTATCAAAAAAAACAGTTCGAGTTCCTACCGCTTGTTTAGCATAATGAATGGCAGTATCAGCTGCCCTGAGAATATCTTCGGGTTGATCGTAAGGAAGATCACTCGATGCTACCCCTACATGAATTAAAGAAGAAATACTAATCTCATCTAGCTGAATAGGAACCTCAAATAGTTGATGTAGCTGTTTAATATATTTGGTTAGACTAGCAGGGCTTTCTAAATCCTGTAATAAAACCGCTAATTCATTATTATCTAGCCGAGCAACTACTTTAGAATTGACGTTCCATTGCTCTAGTCGCTTGGCTACTTCAATCAAAAGGCGATCGCTCAGAGCATGTCCAAATCCTGATTTAATAATTGCATAACGTTCTATATCAAGTATCAATAGCGCAAAGGCATCGCCTCTAGTTTGTTTGAGGACAATACTCTTAGCAATATATTTAATTAGCCCATTACGATTGGGCATACCTGTTAACTGGTCATAAAATACTAAGTTATGTAATGTGTTAAGGGCTTCCTGGAGCTTTTGCTCTTTCTCCTGTAAATTGTTGACAAAGGCTAAGGTTTTATTGAGAGTAATTTCGAGGTCTGCAAAATCAATTGGCTTGGTTACAAAATCAAAGGCTCCCCAGTTCATTGCTGTCCGAATATTTTTCATATCTCCATAGGCGGAAACCACAACTGCCTTAAGGGGGCGATCGAACTCCGCTAAGTTAGATAGTAGGGTTAGACCGTCCATTTCTGGCATTCTGATATCGGTGAGTACGACACTGATCTCATGGGAATCTCTTAAAATCTGGATTGCATCCACACCATTCTGTGCAAACTGGAAAGCAAGTTCCCCCGACTGAATCTTTTTCCTAAACCTTTGCAGCATTAGTCTTTGAATTTCAGCTTCATCATCGACCACTAAAATTAGATTTGACTTATTTGAGTTTTTCATGATTCCAGTAAAGACTAATTCTGAACGATCCCGCCCATAACAATAACTATAGCTATAAATGAGTGCATACTCGTTTATAGCTATAGCCAATTTAGAATCTAGGATAAAGTTATGGTGCAATGCGCCGCAACTCTGCTTTTTTCCTAACGACCATAGCTATACAAAAAGAGATAAAAATTACAGCAAAAAATCACAGCAAAGTTATTAGTATTTTTATTTTGCCTACGGCAAAATAAAAACTTCTGCAAATGATTTTAAGTGCTTAGATTAATATCCAACCTAACTTATTTAAACTTATTTAGTTAACATGGCTATAGGTATTGTGACCACAATTTCTGTGAATTCACCGATATTACTATTAATCATCATGGTTCCTTTATGTTGTTTAACAATGATATCGTGGGTGAGAGATAGCCCCAGTCCTGTGCCTGCACCAGGTGGTTTAGTGGTGAAGAAGGGATCAAGAATTCTAGTCTGAATATGGGGGGCAATACCGCAACCATTGTCACGCATGCGAATTTCTACTGTTTCTCCGATTAGTTGGGTGGCAACTGTTAGAGTTGGTATATATACTGTGTCAGAAGGATTGGGGTTTGATGATAAATCCCGCTTTTTAGAACGCATGGCATCACAGGCATTGTCAACTAAGTTAATAAAAGCTCTAATTAAGTGGTTAGGAATAGCTTCAATCATGCCTACATCTGCGGAATAGTTAGTATTAATCGTTACTTTGAAGGTACTATCTTGCAGCCATTTGCTATGACAGGCTAGTTTTACAGCTTCATTGAGTAGGTCATGGAGGGATGTTGACTGGATATTTGCCTGATTATTATCGGTACGGGCATGTTGCATCATGCTCGTAATAATCTTGTCGGCACGTTGACTATGGAGACGGATGGTAGTGGCATTTTCCTGTAAATCAGTGATGAGGTTTTCAATGAGTTCGCTGTTGTCAGATGTTTGGGATTGAATGATTGGTTGCAAGATATCTAGTAGATCTTGGGTAAGTTCGATGGAACCTTCGGCATAATTTTTGACAAAATTGAGAGGGTTGCGGAGTTCATGGGCAATTCCTGCGGTGAGAGTACCCAAGGATGCAAGTTTTTCTTGGGCAATAATTCGCTCTTGAGCAGCTTGCAGTTCTTTAGTGCGTTCTTCTACACGTTGTTCAAGGGTTTGTGAATATTCCTCTAACTGTTGATTTGCTTGCTCAAGTTCACTATTTAGTTGGGACATGTTTTGTAATAGCTGATCCCGTTCGAGTTCTGCCCGCTTACGATTGCTAATATCTTCAACTACACCGATTAATTGGCGATCGCCAAGGGTTGTATTTTGGTGAATGATGCCCCATACGGCAATCCAACAGATTTCTCCATCTAGTCGTCGAATACGGTACTCAATTTGATAGGAGTCACCTGTTTCAAAGGTTCTATTGATCGTCTGTATGAGACGGTCATAGTCATCAGGATGTACCATCGAGAGAAAGGTCGCGCGATCGCCAGGGAAAGTACCTGGAACAAAGCCAAAGATCTCTTGAGCGCGATCTGACCAAAATATCTCTTCTGTCTGGATATTACAGCCCCAACTTCCCATTCTCGCAGCATCTAGGGCTAGCTGTAGGCGTAGTCTTTCCTCCTGAAGACTTTTTTCGGCGAGTTTGCGATCGCTAATATCAGTATTAGTTCCTAACATCCGCAGAGGTTTTTGATCTTGATCCCATTCCACTACTTTGCCAAGGGAGAGAATCCATTTCCAATCACCAGTTTTAGTACGTTGACGAAATTCAACTTTATAATTGGGAATTTCTCCATTAATATAAGAACGATGAGTTTCCACAACTCGCTCTAAATCATCGGGATGAATTCGTTCGAGCCACTTTTCATGAGTCTCTTGAAAATCATTAGGATTGTATCCCAACATAGTGGCATATTCGCTACTAACAATGGCTACACCAGTTTGGGGATTTAGATCATAAAGTCCTTGGTTAGCTGCTGTCAGGGCAAGTCGTAAGCGTTCTTCACTATCTCGTAGGGATACTTCTGCTTCGCGCCGCTCAGTCACATCACGGTTACTGATCACCACTCCTGTAATTGTGCCATCGACTTCAAAATAAGGATAATAGGTCACACTGACAAAGCGATTACCTGCCTTTTTAAAATAGAACCAATCGCCATAATCAATGGTCTCACCAGCAAGACATCGATCAATTTTGGGTTTAACAATTGTTTGAAATGTATATTTACCCATGACCTCCTGCATTGAATGTCCGACTGTATTGTCCCATTCTCGTTCGTTTTGTCTCAAATAGGTTTGATTGACTAAAAGATAGGTATAGTCTTGGTTAATTAGTGCCATTCCATCGGGGGAAATCTCTACCATTCGTTCGTACTGTCTTAAGACAATCTCTGTTTGCTTGCGATCGCTAATATCTTGATATGTACCTAACAAACCAATTATTTCTCCATTAAGGTTATATAGGGGTAATTTGTTAGTTTCAATCCAAGACATTGAGCCATCTGCTCGTAACTGAGTTTCAATGATCCCGAGTTTGGCTTGACCTGATTCCATGACTTGCAGATCATCGGCGCGATAGTTTGCGGCTTCTGTTTTTGCCCAAGGCATATCATAGTCAGTCTTGCCGATGATCTCAGAGGGGGAGTTTAGTCCACAGGCGATCGCAGATTTTTGGTTGCAGCCTAAATAAACGGATTGACGATCTTTCCAAAAAACGATGAGGGGAAAGGTATCAATTACTGTTTGAAGAAAATTCTGGGATTCTCTAAGTGCAAGGTCTACTTGCTGTCGATCATATTCAGCCTGTTTGCGCTCGGTGATATCAAGGGCAACTCCAATAATCCGTAATCCATTGCCATCTTCACTCTGGACTACTTTCCCATTTACGGCGACCCATCGAATCTCTCCGCTGACATGGTTAATGCGATATTCAACATTGTAGGGTTCTTGGGTGGTAAAGCTATGGGTAAGGGCATTAAATACTCGTTCTTGATCTTCGGCATAGACTAATTTAAGGAACGATTCGCGATCACCGGGAAATGTTGTAGGAGCATAGCCAAAAATTGCTTCGGTTCTGGGTGACCAGTAGCCTCTATCCATATTCGCTTCCCAAGTACCCATTTCGGCGACTTCTAGGGCAATTTGTAAACGTAACCTTTCAGCCTTTAGGTCTTGTTCTGCTAGTTTGCGATCGGTAATGTCTTCAGAAATACAGATTAAATAATCAGGTTCACCCTGCTCATCAAAAATAGGAACTTTGATCGTATGTAAGATCCTTCTGCCAAGGGTCAGGCTGTCAATTGGTTCTTCAGGGATATCCTCTGTTTGACCAAGTAGAAAAGAAGTACGATCTTTTGCATTAAAGAAATCAGATTGTTCCTTAGGGAAAAAGTCATAAACTGACTTGCCAATAGCTTGCTCCTTAGTGCAGCCAAACATAATTTCGCTGGTTCGATTCCATAGTAAAAACTCGCCAAATCTCTCTTCTTTGCCACTTTTTACAAATAAAGCTACTGGTAAATTTTCAATAATTGCTTCGAGGAAATTCCGCGTTTGGGATAGCTCCTTTGTCCGTTCCTGTACCCGACGCTCTAGTTCCTCATTCATTGTTTGCAGATTTTCTAATGCCTGCATCCTTTCTAGTTCGGCGATCGCTCTTGCCCCGAAAATACGCAGTAGCATTTCTGCGCGTTGAGGATTGGCTACCTGTTGAGAATTGAGCGTAAATAATACTCCAATTGCTTCACCGATAGTGTTGTGGAGTGCTACCCCCATGTAGCTATTAACATTCATACTGTTCCACTTATCATTGTCGGGAAAAGCTTGTTTGATGTCATTACAATAATAGACATCCTCGTTGAGGGCTAGTTCACAGGGGGTGTGGGAAATTTGGTAAATGAGATTAGGTTGAATCTGATCGGTGGCATACCATGCTAAGGTTTCTAGTTCTTCCCCAACTTTTTGGGCAATAAAAACATGGGAGACATCAAGGGCGATCGCAATTTGTTTAACTAGTTCAGGAAAAAATTCTTTGCCAGTGACAGAAGCCGTACCCTGCATCAAGCTCTGTAGGGCTAATTCTGCTTGTTTGCGCTCAGTAATGTCAATGGCAATGCCAGCCGTTCCAATGGACTCATTGGCTTCATTCATAACTGGAGCTTTAAATGTCTCAATCCATATTGTTCTACCATCCGATGCAACTAGTTTTTCCTCAACCTGTTTACGTTTCCTCGACTGCATGACCTCGAGATCGTCACTGCGATAGAGTTCTGCTAACTCCTGCGGCCAGATATCTAGGTCGGTCATCCCAACTAATTGAGTAGCTTCGTAGCCGCAGGAGTTAGCCAATGGCTCGTTAACTGCCAAAAAATGACCATCTAGATCTTTGAGCCATGCAATATGGGGGATGTTGTTCAATAGTGAGTACACCTGTTGCGATCTTGTTTCGGTGATCTTTTGGCTGGCATTGAGAGCTGCCTCGGATTGTTTGCGATCGCTAATATCGCGTACCACGATCAGCACGTCATCTTCACCACAAGCCACTACACGACATTCCTCAGTTTGCGCCTTACCATCAAAGTAAAGCTCTTGCTCGTAAATGAGCATTTCTCTAGTGCGGAGAACCTCGTGAATTGCCTCCATCCGTTTTGCTGCCAGATCAGCAGGAAATTTTTCTGTAATTGGGAAACCAATCAGACCATGGTCATTTGCCAATATTTGAAAGGTATTGGTGGGGATGAAATCAAGGTATATTCCCTCTCGATTAACTCGCATAATCAAATCAGGTAAAGCATTGATCAAAGCGCGTTGTTTAGCTTCAACTTGCCGTAAAGTATCCTCGATTTGTTTGAGATTTGTAATATCAACGACGGAACCAATAAATCCAACTAGCTCACCATTGCTATTGCGTTCGGGAACTGCTTGACCAATTGTCCACTTAATTGAACCATCAGGATAGAGATAACGATGCTCGACTTCATATTCAGTATCACAGCCAAGATTCGATAGTTCGACAAAATTATTCCAAGCCTTATTGACATGGTCGCGATCTTCAGGATGTATATTTTTAACCCAGTTGTTTCGGAGATCTTCTCCTAGGGTTATTCCTGCGATTTGCTGAGTTTTCTCATTGCCATAGGTGCAATTTCCACGAGTATCGCTGAAAAAGATACCCACGGGACTCACTTCTGACAGTAGTCGATAACGTTCTTCGCTTTCTTGCAGGGCTATCTCAGTACGAATGCGATCGCTAATAATTTCACCAAAAATAATAATGCCGCCGATACTATCTGCATCGTCATACCAAGGACGAATTTCCCAACGTACCCATTCTTGACTACCATCAGCACTTATATAAAGCTCCTTTTCATTACGTTCTATATTGCCTTGCAAACATCTTTGATGTACTTCCCGCCAATAATCGTGACCATTAGGAAAAACGTCATAATGACATTTGCCAATAATCTGCGGCTCTAGTTGATAATCATTAATCCAGCGTTGGCTAGCCACTAAATAATTCATGTGGCGATCGAACATTGCCACCCCTACGGGTGTATGTTCGACAAACAGACGTAATTGCCGCTCATTCTGGCGTAGTTGTTGGGTTTGTTCCTGTACCTGTTGTTCCAAACTGGTATTTAAGGTTTCTAGCTCACGGTTGGCGCGTTCTAGTTCTATTTGTTTTTGGGCAAGCTGCTGATTGGCTAGCTCTAGTTCCATCGTGCGATGGCTAACTTGCTCCTCCAAATTTTTGGTTAAGCGCCGCAGTTGTAAATGATTTTTAATTCTGGCTAGTACTTCTTTCTCTTGGAAAGGTTTGGTGATGTAATCGACTGCACCTAATTCAAATCCTTTAGATTTATTGTCATTATCCGATAGCCCCGTCATAAAGATAATGGGAATATCCTTAACTCTTTCCATGGTCTTTAATCGCTGACAGACCTCAAATCCATCCATAGCTGGCATTTTGACATCTAATAAAATTAAATCGGGTAAATGCCACTGCAATTGCTTAAACATCCCCTCACCACTAGTGGCGATCGCTACTTCAAACCCTTCCTCAACCAATATGTCGGAGATGGGATGTAAGTTGGTTGGAGTATCGTCAACAATGAGAATTAGTTCAGAGTTAGTAGAGAGCATAGGGGAGTGAATTTATACTTAGTGTGATTGGGGTAATGAGGTACAAAAATGCAGCACAGAATGCAGTGCATCAATCTATGTATTTTTCTAACAACTTCTCTAAGGTTTCCATTTGGAATTTTTGGGCTAACTGTACAACTTTAAGGATAAAAGGTTGATACTCGGCATCCCTTTGCTCGATCCTTTTCGCTTCTGCGATAAATTTTTTTATTAAGCCACGTTGTATCAAGTTAAGCAGATTTTGTAGATCCGCTAATTCAGGAATTTTTTCTGGAAATGGGCTGGTAATAGTATCCATCGTATCTTGAGTCACAGATGATGGAGAATTAATTGTTTCGGCATATCGCCAAGTTAGATTTAACTGATCTTGCAATATTTGTAATAACTCTCCCAATTTGATGGGTTTGCTAAGGAATGCATCTCCACCAGCTTCTATGCTAGTTTGCTGATCGCTTTTGGCAACAGAAGCTGACGAGATCACCACCTTAATATGCTGGAAATCCTTTATAGACTTGAGTTGATGCAACATTTCCATCCCATTCATCACAGGCATGACTAAATCTGTAATGATCAGATCGGGATGCTTTGTTGCTTGGAGTAACCCCTCTTGCCCATTTTCTGCCTCTAAAATCTGAAAATCTAGTGGCGTGAGGAGATTGACTAATACAGAGCGATTTTCCCAACGATCATCAATAATTAAAATAGTTTGGCGATCGCCTTCATAGCCGATAATATTCTGTCCTGTGTTAACTAAGCTTTGCTTTTGCCATTCAGAGCTAATAGGAGCCTCAATCTCAAAGCTAAAGGTGCTACCCTGTCCTAGCTTGCTCTGCACCTCAATCTGACTGCCCATTAACTTCACAATTCGACCACAAATTGCTAAACCTAAGCCTGTGCCTTCCCCTTGACGGACGCGATCGCCTACCTGTGTAAAGGGTTGAAAGATCTTCTCCAGCTGATCGTCAGCAATGCCAACTCCTGTATCTTGGACTTGAAAGTGCAACTTAATCCTTTCTTGTTCTTGATGAGGAGTGTGATTGACAGGAGTTTGCATCACTTTGAGAGTGACCGAACCGCGATCGGTAAACTTGATGGCGTTACCTAACAGGTTAATTAATACCTGTCTGAGGCGAATATCATCAACTTCTACCCCTGCGACTAACATTGGATCGGGTCGATATAAAAATTGGATACCTTTATTTTCTGCTCTGACGCGACAAATTTCGATCACACCTTGCAAAAATGAAGGTAGATAGATTGATTTAGGGCTGATATCTAACTTATTTGCCTCCACCTTAGATAGATCCAAGACATCATCAATCAGGGTTAACAAATGGGAACCACATTGATGAATAATCTCGATGCCGCGTTGTTCTTTATCTCCCCAAGACTGCGATCGCTTCAAGATTTGGGCATAGCCCAAGATGCCATTGAGGGGTGTTCTTAACTCATGGCTCATATGGGCTAAAAATTCACTTTTAGAGAGGTTGGCTGAGTCGGCACTCTCCTTCGCTATTTGTAGCTCTTTCGTTCTTTCCTCAACTCTCTGCTCTAATATTTCAACGGAAGACTTAATCTGTTTTGCCATTTGATTAAAGGTTTGGGCAAGTACACCCACCTCATCCTTGGTCATCACTGGTGCGGTTTGATTGAGATCGCCATCGGCTAACTTCGCAGCAGTCTCACTAATTGCAGCAATCGGGCGTGTGATTTGACGGGAAAATAGATAAATAGCAACTAGCATGATGCTGGAGGACATAAATCCGAGGATTAAGATGTTGATGGCAAGGCGATCGGCGGCGGCAAATGCCATAGATTGATTAATTTCGGCAATCAGGGCTAAGTTTTGGGAGGGTAGCCACCAATACACCCCCACCACAGGAACCCCTGCATAGTTTTTATATGCGCCAAATCCACTCTTTTGGGCGATCGCTTGATCAATGCCATCACTACGCACCTCCTTGTCCGAATTTTGACTAAGGTTTGCCGCTATCTGTTTACCAGCGATCACAATTGTTTTTGTTCCTGCTTTCCCAATTAGGTAAGTTTCACCTGTTTCTCCTAGCCCTGTATTATCGCGAATCAAGTTATCAATATCATCAAGATTAAAATCAGCAGTTAGCGCTCCCATCTTTACATTCCGATTATCAAGAATGGGAGTCGCTACGGTCATCGTCACTTTCTTGTTAGATGGGGAAATGTAAAAGTTAGGCACAACCGTATCAATGCGATCGCTGGTAAAGTAGGTGGTGGGATCACCTAGGGGTAGATAGGTATTTTCCAGCTTGCGATTGGTGGAAGAGAAAATAACAAACCCACTATTGCGGGTAATGCGAATACTCCGAAAACTGGGCTTGGCAAGGTTAACGCGGTCAATATATTTTTTGAGTTCGGCATAGGCTTGGCGGTAGGTGGGTTGACTTGCTTCGGAGTTAAACATTTTCTGTAGAGATTCTTGCACTTCCTTCTCCTGACTAACCAAGAGGATGTCGCGCAACTCTCTTTCCATAATTCTTTTGAGTTGGTAGGACTTTAACTGGGTTGCCACAGTCAAGCGATCTACAACTTCCTTGGATAGAGAAGTACGCGCATGGAAATAGGAACCGATCGCCACGATACTGACTGTAATTACTGACAAAACTGAGAAATAGCTCACTAGTTGTCTGAGTAAACTGCACCTGAAAAAATAGGCAACCTTTGTCATTGCTTAATCTCCCATGCTTGCCAAATATCTTGGATTTGGGCGATCGCCCAGTCTACCGATTCTATAATTGAGGCTTTGTCTTGAATCACCTTGAGTACTGCCTTTGCCCAAAGCTGCCGATTTTGTACCTCACTAAACGAAGAGTGCATGACCTCGTAGGGAATAAAGCTAGGACGAGCAAAGATTTTCAGAGCTGCGGATAAATGGGGATCATTGGGATCATTCCAAAATGGATCTTGTAACAGCTCAGGCATCACAGGAAAAACTCTTCCTTTAAAACCTTTGAGCAAAAACATTAAATTATCTGGTTGCGCGAGATAACTTAAAAATTCCTTAGCCAATGTGGGATCTTTACTGTTTTTAGGTGCGATCGCCTGCTTTGTTCCCTTGCGAGTGAGTAATTCTTCCCCATTCACCTTTAGAGGTCGATCAATGGTCACAATCTGGCGATATCTAGCGATCGCATCGCGATCGTATTGAGGATTAGTCAATTTTTGGGTGAGAGGAATGGACATAGTGAGATTATGCGTCATCAAAATTTCACTATTCAATAGACTGTTATTGTTGCCTGCTCCTGACCAAGTTGCTGATACAGGTGGTGTATATCCCTGCAAGTAAAAATTTGTAAATTCTTGGAGTACTTCTATAAATTGATGACGATTTTCTGGCTTTTTTAAGAGAAAGTCTCCCGCCTCATTCACTACTGCCACATCATGGGCATCCATAAACATCCTTAGAGATGTGTAGGTATCAAAGCCGATCGCTGACATACATAGCCCCACCCCATAAATCTGCGATCGCCCCATTGCTCGCAACTTGTCTTGCGCTGTGTGCCAAAATCCCCAAAATTGGTGCCAATCCCTCGGAATATCCTGCTGCGTAAAGCCGATTTCCTCAATCATGCTTTCCCAATAGTGAATGTAATCATCGGACTGCCACAATGGCATCGCATAGTAACCACGCTCTTGACGAACTTGATTGCGATAAAAAACATGGGAAAGCGCGATCGATGTATATTTCTCCTTAATTGGAGTAATTACATCCGTAAGATCAACCAATCGATTTTGCCAAGCTAATTTTGGGGCAAGGCTCGCATCGACACCCACAGAATAGACAATATCAGGAATTTGGGTGAATTCCGATTGTTCTATAAAATTTGCCAACTGCTGATCGATGAGAGCGACAGGTAACAGTTTCAAATCAACGCTTTTTCCTGACTTTTGCTCCCATTTGCGAATGAGTTGATTAATCTGTTCATTCTCCTCTGGCAAAAATCCCTGTTCCCACCAAATTGTTAAATCAGCATGGCTAGATGACTGCATATTGCTAGTATTAGTCAGATATGTTGACTGGCTACAGCTTGTCATGCCAAAGCCAAATACTCCCAGAGATATCTGATTAAAACGTCGCCTATTTAACATATGCTCTTCCCATTGACCTTAAAAAAGGCAGCATTACTGTAAAAGTAGTCCATTCAATCCTATGTACTTAATCGTGCTGATGTCCAATATTTTGGACAATTTCTAGCCCTATACCACTTCCCCCCTCTTGATTTGCTAAGTATCTCAGCATAATTAAAACCCAGATCTAAAACCTATGACACAGATTTTAGTTTTTATATTTAAGGAAGTCTAAATTAATGCATAAACTAAGGCGACAAAGCTAATACATCAATGCGATAGGAACACTAACCTCAGAATTAGTAGTTTTGACAACTATATAATCTGTGCGCTGTACTACAACAGATTTTAGTATACCTTGCTGTCTCAAACTATAGATAGCTTTGGTAACATTAGCTAGAAGTGTCATAATTTCTATAAAAACTCATAATATATACTCTAAAAATATAAAAATTATGGCTCATTCGCCGCAGGTTTTAGAGATGCATTCTAATTATGTGGAGTTCCTGAGCGTCAGTTTATCTATGTCTTAATTAATTAAATTAATTAACTTAAATGAAATGAAACGAAATGAAATTAGTTAAACTTAGATTAGTTAGGCTGATGTTATGCAGAAAAAAGTAAATTTAATCTTAGTAGTTGACGATGAAGTGGAAGTCCAGCGACTGTTTAAGCAACGGTTTAGGAAAAGGCTCTTAGCTGGTGACTTTGCATTTCAATTTGCTACAAATGGTGCGGAAGCACTGAAGATTTTACAAGAATCTTCTTCGATCGCCATGATCCTGACTGATATCAGAATGCCAGAGATGGATGGTCTGTCTTTGATCTCCAAATTGGTTGAGCTTGAGAATGCTCCCAAGGCTGTAGTTATTTCTGCCTATGGTGATATGGAGAATATCAGGATGGCAATGAATTATGGTGCTTTTGATTTCATAACTAAGCCTATCGATTTTGCCGATCTAGAAATTACGATTGATAAGACTCTTGCATTTGTACATGATCTGCAAGAGCAGAAACAGCGACTAGAGGAAGCCCAAGAGAAACTAAGGAAGCATGAATTACAAGAAATAGCGTTATCTCAAGCCAAAGAAGTTGCTGAAGCTGCTAACAAGGCAAAAAGCTCTTTTCTTGCCAGCATGAGTCATGAAATTCGCACACCGATGAATGGAGTGTTAGGTATGGTACAACTCCTCGCAACTACAGAGCTAACTCCAGAACAGAGAAAGTATCTAGAAATAATTAGCAATAGTGGCAATTCTCTCTTAAAGATTATTAATGATATTTTGGACTTCTCGAAAATTGAATCTGGGATGATCGAAATAGAAAGAAATGTTCTCGTTCTAGAAGATGCTATGCGGTCTGTGTGTGAAATTGTTAGTAAACAGGCGAGTGATCAAAGTATAGATTTGCAATATGCCATACATCCTGATGTTCCTAAAATCCTATTGGGTGATAGTGCGCGTCTGTGCCAGATATTGCTTAATTTAATAGGTAACGCGATTAAATTTACGAAATTTGGAAATGTTAACGTCTTAGTTAATCTGCGATCGCCGAATACAGAGCCGCAGGAGCGCTACGAGTTAATTTTTTCTGTAAAGGATTCAGGCATTGGTATTCGTCGCGATCGCCTACATCTTTTATTTCAACCCTTTAGTCAAGGAGATTCTTCCATTAGCCGTAAATATGGAGGAACAGGATTAGGCTTAGTGATTTGCAAACGCTTAATTGAACTCATGGGAGGAACAATTTGGGTAGAGAGTCTAGGACATATTGGGGGAAATCCTCCCGTTGATTGGAAATTAAAAACTGAAGTTGAGCCAACCCAAGGTTCCATATTTTACTTTACGATAATCGCAGAGAAAAGTTTTGAGATATCCAAGACTACATCAGTAAATGCGAATAAAGTTACTAAACCAACCTTATCAGCGCTAGCAAATACTAACTTGCGGATTTTGTTAGCCGAAGATGATGTAGTTAGCCAAAAAATAGTTGTTCTACTTCTCAAAAGACTTGGTTATAGTATTGATGTAGCAAACAATGGATTAGAAGTGCTAGAGCGGTTGAGTCGTAAACACTATCAGATCATTTTTATGGATGTGCAAATGCCTGAAATGGATGGGCTGACCACTACCAAAAAAATACGTCAAGAAATGCAAAATCAACCTTGGATTGTGGCTTTGACGGCAAATGCTTTCTCAGAAGATCGTCAATTGTGCCTTGATGCAGGTATGAATGAATTTATGACTAAACCAATTCAGTTTGAATCTGTTATCCATATTCTGAATAAGTATACTGATCAATTTGCTAATGATGCTGCACAGCCTTAAGTCAAGATGAAAATGTATTCTAGTTATCAAAGCGATCGCGATAAACTTAAAGTTTGGGTCTTGCTTTGTGCCAGCTCCTCTAGCTCTCGATAACTACATACATAACACCAATGTCTACTGTCCATCCTTTCATTCGATTGACCCGATATGCCAGAAATTATCGTCAACAAATTTGGTCGGCGACGATTTGTTCCATTCTTAATAAGTTCTTTGATCTTGCGCCACCAGTTTTGATCGGAGCTGCGATCGACCTAGTATTACAAAAAGAGAACTTCTGGGCAAATCCCTTTGGTGTCCAAGGGTTAGCTGCACAACTATTTGTACTTTCGGCAATTAGCGGAGCGATTTGGGGACTGGAATCAATTTTTGAGTATGCCTATGCGCTCCAATGGCGGAACCTTGCACAGACTGTACAGCATGACCTGCGACTTGATGCCTATCAACATTTACAGGAGTTGGAACTTGCCTTTTTTGAGGAGCGTAGTTCGGGAGGATTGATGTCAATTTTGAGTGATGATGTCAATCAATTGGAACGATTTCTCGATGGAGGAGCCAATGAAGTCATTCAAGTCTCGGCGACAATTCTTTTGATTGGTGGGGCATTTTTTGTGATTACGCCCAATGTGGCTTGGCTAGCGATGTTGCCGATGCCATTTATTCTCTGGGGTTCGATTTGGTTTCAGAGGTTCCTTGCGCCGCGCTATGCTGATGTCCGCGAAAAGGTGGGTTTACTCAATGGTCAATTGTCTAATAACATTGGCGGGATTACGACGATTAAGGCTTTTGTAACGGAGGACTATGAACGGCAACGTATCGAGAAAGAAAGCAATCGCTATCGTCAAAGTAATCGTAAAGCGATCGCCTATAGTGCTGCCTTCGTCCCCTTAATTAGAATTCTAATCTTCATGGGATTTATCGCGATTTTGTATTTTGGTGGATTGGAAGTACAAGCCCAAAGACTATCGGTAGGCAATTATTCAGTGATGATTTATCTAATTCAACGGTTGCTATGGCCCCTAACGCGCTTAGGTGAAACCCTCGACCAATACCAAAGGGCTATGGCTTCTACTAATCGAATTCTTGATTTGTTGGATACTCCCATTGCCATCCATTCAGGCTCAAGAACTCTCGCTCCCGCAATAGTCCAAGGCGCAATTCAGTTAAAGAATGTCACATTTGGTTATAAGCCTGAATTTCCCATTATTGAACATCTCTCCTTAGAAATTGCAGCAAATAAAACTACTGCAATTGTGGGCGCAACGGGTTCGGGTAAGAGTACTTTAGTCAAATTGCTTTTGCGTTTATACGAAGTTCAATTGGGCAATATCTTGCTTGATGGTATTGATATTCGCGATCTTGAATTGCGATCGCTACGTTCCTGTATGGGTTGGGTGAGCCAAGATGTCTTTCTCTTTCACGGCTCTGTTTTAGAAAATATTGCCTATGGTTCCTTTGATGCAACGGTTGAGCAGATTGTGGAAGCCGCTAAGATTGCAGAAGCCCATGAGTTTATCCAAGCTTTGCCTCAGGGTTACGATACGATTGTTGGTGAGCGTGGTCAGAAGCTCTCAGGTGGTCAGCGACAAAGAATTGCGATCGCCCGTGCGGTGTTACGCAATCCGCCAATCTTGATTCTGGATGAGGCAACTTCGGCGGTAGATAATGAAACTGAGGCAGCGATTCAAAAGTCCCTCGATCAGATTACCAAAAACCGTACTACGATCGCGATCGCCCATCGTCTCTCTACAATTCGCAATGCCGATCGCATTTATGTAATGGATCAAGGCAAGGTCGTTGAGACAGGAACCCACGACCAGTTAGTTGCTTTGAATGGTATTTATACTAGTCTATGGAATCTGCAAACGGGGCAGACTCACGAGTTTGTAGGATAGGTCAACTGCTGCTGTAGCGATCGCTGAGTCAAAAATTATGGTTTAGAAAGCATTACTTGCTAGTTTCCCTTTTCCTTTGCAACGCGATCGCCTATCTAAAAAATCTTGTAAAATGTTACTGGTAAGGTGATGCGGATCTACAAAACTTGTTTTAAATAGAAAAATGATGAATCGACAAAAACTGTTAGCTCGAATTTCCATAAATCCAAATATTTGTTTTGGTAAACCTTGCATTCGAGGTCATCGGATTTGGGTGTCTTTGATTCTTGATTTTTTAGCAAGTGGAATGACGATCGCTGAATTAATTGAAGAGTATACCCAATTACAAGTGGATGATATTTATGCTTGTATTGCCTATGGTGCGGAAATGTCGCGGGATCGATATATTGATATTCCTTTGGAGCAGTCTGCGTGAAGCTGAAGTTAGATGAAAATTTGGGCGATGATCGGTGGTTTAGAGCGTGAGGATATAATTGGTAAGCTTTGGATAGTGCAACGCGGACGTATTCGCATTCATCAACCTCTTACTGATGATAATTAGACTTTTTAACAAGAAAAGATTTTTTCCTTTTTAATTTTTCCTTATGAATGATGCAGAGTTATTGGCAATAATCGCACAAGCAGAACGAGAGGGCTAGACTGAAATCGATCTGTCAGGGAACGATCAGGGAAAATTGCGATCGCCTATTTAAAAAGCTTGTAAAATATAGTTAGTTCGTTCTTACCTGAAACTATGAGTATTACCGCAACAATTTATCCTTATATTGCCGCTAGTTCTGAGATTGCGGGTGGTGTGCCAATTATTGAAGGTACGAGAGTAACGGTGCGGCGGATTGCTGGATATTATCAGATGGGGATGAATGTGGATGAAATTTTAAGTGTGCTTTCCCATTTACGACCTTCTCAGGTACATTCGGCGCTTGCCTATTATTTCGATCATCAGGAGGAAATTGAGAAGGATTTGGAAGAGTCTTCTAATATTGAGTATTGGAAGAGTCAAGCGTTAGTTCATCCTAAAGCGGGTCGTTAAAGATGACTAAGGTGAAGTTATTGCTAGATGAAGATGTGCAGCTTGACTTGGCTTCGGCTTTACGCAAGAGGGGGTATGAGGCTACTCATGTGCAAGAGTTGGGTAGAAAGGGAAGAAGCGATCGCGAACAGTTTGAGTATGCGATCGAGCAGGGTAGTTGTATGTTTACTTTCAATGTGAAGGATTTTGTGTTGCTGCACAATGACCATGTGATTTCAGAAAAGGAACATTTTGGAATTATTGTATCGCCTCAGTTGCCGATTGGTGAAGCTTTGCGGAGGTTGTTAGTTTTGCTACAAAGAAGTTCCCATGAATCGACAAAAAATGTGTTGGAATTTCTATGAATAATATTCTGATTAAATTGCAATCTAAAAAAATCATTTTTCCTTTTTTCTTTCTACTTTTTCCTTGAATTTATGACAGACGCAGAGTTATTGGCAATAATCGCACAAGCAGAACGTGAGGGCTGGACGGAACTCGATCTGTCGGGGAACGATCTGGAAGGGTTGCCCAGAGCAATTGGACGGTTGCAAAGTCTGGAAAAGTTGATTTTAGGTAAGTGGGACGATAAGGAAGGAAAGAAAGGAAATAGTTTAACTGCTATTCCCCAAGAAATTTTTCAATTGACCAATCTCAAAGAACTTTCTATTGCATACAACCAAATCACGTCGATACCAGACTCGATCTCGAACTTAGCCAATCTGACTACGCTTTCCCTCTCTAGCAACCAAATCACGGCGATACCAGACTCGTTCTCCAACTTAGCCAATCTGACTACGCTTAACCTCTCTAGCAACCAAATCACGGCGATACCAGACTCGTTCTCCAACTTAGCCAATCTGACTACGCTTAACCTCTCTAGCAACCAAATCACGGCGATACCAGACTCGTTCTCCAACTTAGCCAATCTGACTACGCTTTACCTCTATAGCAACCAAATCACGGCGATACCAGACTCGTTCTCCAACTTAGCCAATCTGACTACGCTTTACCTCTATAGCAACCAAATCACGGCGATACCAGACTCGTTCTCCAACTTAGCCAATCTGACTACGCTTAACCTCTCTAGCAACCAAATCACGGCGATACCAGACTCGTTCTCCAACTTAGCCAATCTGACTACGCTTTACCTCTATAGCAACCAAATCACGGCGATACCAGACTCGTTCTCCAACTTAGCCAATCTGACTACGCTTTACCTCTATAGCAACCAAATCACGGCGATACCAGACTCGTTCTCCAACTTAGCCAATCTGACTACGCTTTACCTCTATAGCAACCAAATCACGGCGATACCAGACTCGATCTCGAACTTAGCCAATCTGACTACGCTTTACCTCTCTAGCAACCAAATCACGGCGATACCAGACTCGTTCTCCAACTTAGCCAATCTGACTACGCTTAACCTCTCTAGCAACCAAATCACGGCGATACCAGACTCGTTCTCCAACTTAGCCAATCTGACTACGCTTAACCTCTCTAGCAACCAAATCACGGCGATACCAGACTCGTTCTCCAACTTAGCCAATCTGACTACGCTTTACCTCTATAGCAACCAAATCACGGCGATACCAGACTCGTTCTCCAACTTAGCCAATCTGACTACGCTTTACCTCTATAGCAACCAAATCACGGCGATACCAGACTCGTTCTCCAACTTAGCCAATCTGACTACGCTTTACCTCTATAGCAACCAAATCACGGCGATACCAGACTCGTTCTCCAACTTAGCCAATCTGACGGAGCTTAAACTTATAGATAATCCATTACCGATTCCGCCAGAAATTTTGGAAGATTATTACAACCCATCGGCGATTATTGGCTATTGGCAAAAATGGAAACAGAGCGAACGAAAGCCACTTAATGAAGCGAAAGTAATCTTAATCGGACATGGCGCAGTTGGCAAAACCTCACTGGTGCGGCAGTTGATCGATCGCAACTTCAAACCCGATGAAACCAAAACCGAAGGCATTGATATCAGACATTGGCAAATAAAAGCTCGTGAAGAAACAGTCAAGCTCAGGGTTTGGGACTTTGGCGGACAGGAAATCATGCACGCCACCCATCAGTTCTTTTTGACCGAGCGCAGCCTCTATCTTTTAGTACTCAATGCCCGCAAAGACGAAGGCAACAACGATGTCGAATATTGGCTAAAAATTATTGAGAGCTTCGGCAAAGATGCCCCCGTCCTGATTATTGCCAACAAAAGCGACGAACATCCCCTCAAACTCAACCGCCGCCATCTGCAAGAGAAATATCCCAACATTCAAGGCTTCTTTGAAACCTCCTGCAAAACAGGGCTAGGCGTTGGTGAACTTCGCAAAGCGATCGCCCAACAAATCGCCGCAATGGATCATGTGTTTAATGAACTACCCCAGCAATGGTTTCACCTCAAAGAGCAAATCGAAAAGGACAAACGCGACCATATCAGCTATACCGAATACGAACGTATCTGCAACGATCAAGAAATTAGCGATCGCCAAGAACGCCGCGACCTAATTCGCCTCTTGCACCTACTGGGCATCGTTCTCAACTTCGCCGAAGATACCAGACTCCAAGACACCAGCGTTCTCAATCCCGAATGGGTCACAGGCGGCGTATATCGCATTCTCAATGACAATTTACTCAGCACCAAATACAAGGGAATGCTGAACTGGCAAGACCTCACCCGCATTCTCACGCCCAAAAATAAAGGCGATCGCGATTGTTATTCAGAAAATCGCGATCGGCAATTCATTCTCGACATGATGCAAAAATTCGAGTTATGTTTTCCCCTTGATGCTAATTCTCAAAAGCCCATTTACCTAATTCCCGAACTCCTTGACGAAGAAGAACCCGACACAGGCACATGGGAAAATACCCTCAACCTTGAATATCACTACAAAATCCTATTTAGCAGTGTCATTTCCCGCTTCATTGTCAAAATGCACCGCTGCATCTCTAAACGCACCTACTGGCGCACAGGTGTAATTCTCGCATTCCCCGAAGGTAATCGCGCCTACATCAAAGCCGATCTCGCCGACGCGAAAATCTTTATCCGCATCGATGGCAATCCCAACACTCGCCGATCCTCCCTCGCCGCCATTCGCAACAATTTTGAATCGATCCACCACAGCATCTCGGCACTAGAAGTCGATGAGCGTGTTCCCTTACCAGATAATCCTAAAGTCAGTATCAGTTACAAACATCTACTCAAATTAGAATCGAGAGGTGAGATAAATTATTTTCCTGAAGGTAGCGATCGCGCTTACAATATCCGCGAATTACTTGATGGCATTAGTAGTATTGAAGATAGGCGATCGCGCCAAAATTATGATAAACGTGAAGATGCTTTCAGCCGCTATCCCCAGCCTGTCATCGTTAATATCAATACCCACAATCAACAACAACAAATCACAGCCATGACGCAAGAGCCAGATAACAACTCCAAATCGACCATATCATCCAGACCCAAACGAAACCCTTGGACATCAGGCTCATTTTTTCTGTTTGCTCTTGTCGTAATCATTGCCGCGATTATCATTGCTAGTAAATATATCCCTCCAATTTTTCTCCCGATCGTAATTATTGGAGGGATTCTAGGTTTAGGTGTAGTTGGTGCATTACAGCTTCGTAATGACGAAGGACTATCTGAAGAAAATTTTTTAATCCTGATGTTAAAAACCTATACACTCCTTCCTTTTTTGAAACAGGATAGATCTGACAACAAATCCAATCCACCAAATCTAGAAGAAAAGAGTTAAACATATGGTGATACAACACAATAAATTGTGATCTGAAAGCTAAAACCCATTGTGAAACAGTTTTTTAGCTATCTAAAGGGCATCGAATAGAGCAAACCGCCTTGCTTCCAAGTGCGATTTAATCCGCGTGGAACATCTAGAGGAGCTAGATTACGATTATAGATATCGCTGTAGTTGCCGACTTGCTTCAGGATTTGGGTAGTCCAATCTGGCGCAAGCCCTAGCTCAATGCCCAGCGAATCCGAAGTACCGAGAAACCTTGAGACCTCAGGATTCTTAGTATCTTTGAAAATGGTGTAGTTATCCATGCTGATGCCCAACTCTTCTGCATAAAAAGTGGCATAGACCACCCAAGTCACAACATCCCTCCAGCGCTTATCATTGCCAACTAAGGCAGGACTCAGAGGTTCTTTGGAGAAACTAACATCGAGGATTTTGTGATCAGCAGGACGAGGAAGTTTACTTCTCCATGCGGCGAGTTGCGATTTTTCAGAAGAGATTGCGTCACAGTCACCTTTGGCATAGGTATTCAAGACACTATCAAGATCGGGCAGAATCGTTGGATAGATATCAATATTGGCTTCCTTCAGAGCCGATTCGAGATTGTTAGCATTGATACCTGTTTCCACACAGATTTTTTTGCCTGATAGCTCTTTGAGAGAGAGAGTCGATTCTTCACTAGTTTTTGGAGATTGCTTATCGGATTTACTATCTTTAGCATCTGATTTACTAGTTTTGTCAGGTTCTGGGGTACTGGTGGCACTAGGGGATGCAGAGGGGGATGCAGAAGTAGTTGCGCTAGGACTAGGTGAACTACTGGGTGAACTGCTGGGCGTAGTCGGCTTTGCTCCAGTTCGTACCATTATCCCCTGACCATCAAAGAAAGTTGTTGGGGCAAAGGAAATATTGGGGGTGGCATCACGGGTTAGCGTGCGCGTAGTATTTCGCATCAAAAGATCAACTTCACCACTTTGTAAGGCAGTAAATCGATCCTTTGCTAGTAAAGGTTTAAACTCAACGGCTTTGGCATCGCCCAAGACTGCCGCCGCGATCGCTTTGCAATAATCGACATCTAAGCCACTCCAGACTCCCTTATCATCAACATAACTAAAGCCTGATAATTTGCCATTTACGCCACAGATGAGCTTGCCGCGAGTTTTCACCCTTTCTAAAATGCCCTCTGGCTCCTTAGCGATCGCTGCCGTTGTGGGTTTGGCAGTGCTGGTTGGCGAGGCATTGGGGGTTGGGGTTGATTGCTGCTCCTGACAACCTGACAGGAGAGCAATGGTTAAGCTCGCAAAAAAACACCATTGACGCAGGGGTATTTTTTTCTTAGGAGAAGTTAAAGAGTCTGTAGGCAAATGCTTGGGCATTAAGCTCATGTATTTAGCGACGAATCGTTTAGTCTAAGGAAAATTGGCATTGATTACTGATGTTACAACGATTTTGCCATTGATTTTGTCATTAATGCCCTATAGTCAAGTGAGCCCTTTCTAAGATTAAGTAGTAATATAGGTTGTGTAGATTACAGTATCGCCATAGCGATTAAGCAAATCAAGTGATTCAGGTCGATCAATCGATCAGGCATCTGGAAGACTTATATTCCCTTAATGAGCGATCGCTAGATATTTTAGTTAAAGCGATCAATTCATCTCAGGGATCTTTTTCGCTGATCGTTATTAACTGTAACTACCGTAATCTGCGTCAAAAAATCTTGACTGCCCTTACCACCAAAACGGGTTGGCTATGTCGTGAAATCTGGTGGCGAGAATCCCATGAAAATTTATACGGGAAGTTGCAAAATCTTCTGAGAGATGGAGAAATTGAAAATATTCCTGCCCTAATGTGTTTGGGCTTAGAGCAAACTAGGGCAAACAATCCAGAGGATTTTGCAAAGTTATTCTTTGATGCCAATCTATTTCGCGATCGCCTCAAAAGGCATCTCAAATGCCCACTGGTACTATGGCTCGATGATCTGCATCTACAACAGCTTTTAGTAACGGCTCCTGAACTTGCAAATCTCGCTGCTCCTCCGATTAAGTTTGAACTTGCGCCTATGGAGTTAGCCCGTGAAGTGCATCAGCAAGTCGAGCGGCTGTTTGAAGTTACCAGAAATCCCCAGATCCCTCTATTTTGGCAAGATAGCAAAATCGATGCCGATCGCGACGCATTTTCCTATAGTGAGCTAGAGCTTGCCAGACGTGAGCTACGCATTTCCCAGCAGCAGGATCAACATGAGCATCCCCAGATTTGCCCAGAAATGGAGGCGAAATTAGATTTTGTGTTGGGACGTTTGTTGTGGCGATCACCTGAAGCACATGCCAATGAGGTCTATGAAGAATCTCAAGGTGAAGTACATAGCGTCTCCCAAATTTATTATCAATGCAGTCTAGCCTATTGGCAAAAGGAACATAAGCTGGTTGAAAGTGGCATCGTTTTATTCTATCTAGGGAATTTATGGTGGCATAACTCCTTTGTGAATGGGCGGCAGGCTCATGATTCTTGGATTAAAGCTAAGAAATTCTTTCAAGAAGCGATCGCCGCTTTTAAAAGTGCAGAGCGTAATGAACTCATTGCAAAATATAGTCGCGCCTATAGCGGTGTTCTCGAACAACTGAGGGAATGGCAAGAGCTAGAACAGGTGATCCAATCATTGCTGCCATTGCATGAACAGATGCCCCTCGAACTTGCCCAAGACTATGGCTATTTAGCCAAAATTGCTGTAGAAAAGAGAGACTGGGCAAAGGTCAAAGAATATTCCAGCTATGCGATCGCTACCCTAGAGAAAGCCCCTATTTTTGATGACGATCAGCTAGCGTACAATTGGCAGCGTCTGCGTCAAATCCAAGTCGGACAATATCAACTTTTACTAACTCAGAGCCATTTTCAACTCAAAGAATTAGATTTAGCCGCAGCCTTGATGAAATCGATGCTCGCTAATTTCAATTTCAATGATGAACCAAAACTCTATATCCGCTTCCTTGATACTTTTCATGATATTGCCTTTGCCCAAGGGCTGTATCTGCAAGCCTTTCAGACCAGAAAAAAACAGCGATCGCTAGAGCAGCAATATGGACTTAGAGCCTTTATCGGTGCAGGAGTTCTCCAGCCTAAACAATTTTCACCCAATCCAAGTATTGCTGCCCTTGATACGAGTAGATTTGATGTTAATGCCAGTGAGATTGTTGCCTCAGGACGCAATCAGGATGTTGAGCGTTTAGTTGAGCGGATTCTTTCGGTGGAGCATCAACTCACTGTCATTCATGGTGAGTCGGGCGTTGGTAAAAGCTCATTGGTCAGAGCAGGGCTAATTCCTGCCCTAATTCAGCGATCGCTAACAGGACAAGAATTAATTCCCATCAAGATTCGTGTTTATACAGACTGGGTTAATGCTATTTCCTTTGCGCTGTATGTTGGTCAGGACTTCAGCAATGGATTCAATATTTTTAGAGATGATGTAACCCAAATACCTCCATCCCATCGTCGATATCGTGAACGGAGGAAAAATGGCGATCGTGATGCCGCGAACCTACTCAATAAACTTAAACAAGTAGCCAATAGTGGCACTCAGATTGTTCTTATTTTCGACCAATTTGAAGAATTCTTTTTTATCTACAATCAGCCACAGGAAAGAGAAGTCTTTATAGAATTTTGGCGAGCTTGCCTCAAAATTCCATTACTAAAATTAGTCGTCTCGATCCGTGAAGATTACTTATATTTACTCTTAGAGTTAGAATCTGCCCATGCAGAAGTTGATATTCTGAGTCGCAACTTTCGATATGCACTAGGCAATCTCTCTGTCTCTGATGCTAAATCCTTAATCGAAAATCTCACTGAACAAGCAAACTTTCCCCTTGAACCAGTTTTAATTGATGAGTTAGTTAGAGATTTAGCAGGCGATCGCGGCACGGTGCGCCCCATCGAATTGCAGTTAGTCGGTTCTCAACTCCAAGACCGTAATATTAATACGCTGGCTGCCTACCGTCTTGCGGGTGGCAAACAGCGCCTCGTTGAGCAATCTGTAGAAGAGGTGATCCAAGCCTGTGGCAAAGCTGCTTTTATTGCCCAACAGGTGCTAGTTCTATTGACCGACGAACAGGGTAAGCGCCCATTACGGACTTATAACGAATTACGCACAGGGATTTTACCTTATTCTGGCAATACAGCCGATCTAGACTTAGTTTTAGAGATTCTCATTGGCTCAGGTTTAGTCTTTCAATTATCGGATGTTGATAGCAATCGTTATCAATTGATCCATGATTATCTAGTGGCATTTATTCGGGCGAATCAAGAAGCAGGTTTGCAAGCAGAGTTAATCAAGGTACGTTCTTCTGCCCAACGGAGTCAAACCAACTTCAACCGTCTCACTAAGTTTGCGTTAGTGGGTACAGCATTGGGACTCTTTATTATGGCAGGCTTAGCATTTCAAGCCAATCGCCAACGTCAACTCGCTGAATTTGGTGAAATTGAAGCCTTGATCTCTTCGGCAAAGTCCAGCTTTTTGCTAAATAATCAATTGGAAGCATTAGCAACGGTTGTGAAGTCGGCGAAGAAACTGAACAATACTAGTGAGGGAGCAGATCGAAGTAGAATTACCAAATTAAATTTGGAAGCACTCCAAATGATTGTCTATAGTATGCGTGAGCGCTATCGATTTAATCCTCAAAAAATGGATGCTCCATTCTATGCAGCTAAATTTAGTCATAATGGCAATATTATGGCTTTCGGGAGCTATGACGGTAGCGTTTATCTCTTTCAAAGTAATGGTAAGCCGATTTCGCGCCTCATTGGGTTTAATGCGATCGAAATTCGGGGCTTGAGTTTTAGTCCCGATGATCGCCAGATTGCGTCGGTGGGACAGGGCAAAAGTGTTCGCATTTGGGATGTTGAGACAGGTAAGCTAGTTGCTAAGTTCTATGCCCATCAGGACGATATCTTTAGAGTCCATTTCCATCCTCAAGGCAAAATGTTGCTCACGGCAAGTAAAGATGGCACGGCAAAACTTTGGGATCGTGATCGCGGCATGGAAATAGTCACGATCAGACCTACAAATATGGAGAACAATCCGATTAAAAGTCGCGGTGCGGATGCAATTCAAGATGCTAGTTTTAGCCCCGATGGTAATTTGATTGTGACTGCTAAGGGTCGCACCATTTCACTCTGGAACTTGCAAGGACAATTACTGACGAGTGCGATCGCCCATGACAAAAAAATTCATAGTGTGAGTTTCCATCCAAGTGGCAAGCAATTAGCCACCTCTGGCAGTGATGAAACCGTCAAGATATGGAAAATCGTCGAAAAGCCGATTATTAATCCTGTGGATCTATCAAATATTTCTGAGGAGCTACCTGATGGATTGACTGAGATTGAAAACAGAACAGGTAGTGAACCAGCTCCACCGAAGTCTGTCAGCTATCAACTGCAATTGACCCACACCTTCAAAACGAACGCAACGGATATTTTGAGTGTCAAGTTTAGTGCTGATGGTCAAAGGATTGCCCTTGGCGCTCAAGACAATTCGATTCAAATCCTCAATCTCGAAGGGGCGATCGAAATGAAATTAGGCGGACATACCAATGCTATTTTTGACGTTAATTTTAGCCCCAGTGGTCGCTATCTTCTATCAGCTAGCAAGGATCGTACCGTGCGACTCTGGGATCTCAAAGCAACATTGCTCGATACCATTTATGGACATACCGATAATATTTGGTCAGTGAATTTTAGCCCTGATGGAAAAATATTTGCCTCAGGTGGTGTCGATAAAAGTGTGCGTCTTTGGAATGCCGATGGTTCTTTCCGTCAAGAACTCAAAGGGCATGAGGATACAGTCTATGGGGTAAGCTTTAGCGCTGATGGTAAGAAATTGGTTTCCGCCAGTACTGACAAAACCGTCAAGATTTGGGATAGAACATCAGGGAAACTCCTGCATACGCTCAATATTCATGGATCGGGGCTGGTCTATGCCGCCTTTAGCCCTGATCAAAAGACCTTAGTGACTCTGGGTATCGATAATAAAATTAAGCTGTGGCAATGGGATAACACGGACAAGCCCAAGTTATTGCATGTCCTAGATGGTCATAAAAAAGAAGTTTGGGCGATCGCCTTTAGTCCTGATAGTCAGTCCTTAGCCTCGACCAGTAATGATCAAACCGTAAGAATTTGGAATGTGAAGACTGGACAAAATACCAACACGATGGAAGCCCATCTCAATGGTGGTTTGGCGGTTGCCTATACCCCCGATGGAAAACAAATTGCTTCGGCAGGCAAAGATGGCAAGGTCAAATTATGGAATGCTCAAACAGGAATATTAGAAAAAGTAATTACGGTGAATGTGGATTCTTGGATCTATGGCATTAACTTTAGTCCTAATGGTCGTGCGATCGCCACAGCCAATGCTGATAAAACAATCAAAATTGTCGATCTTGAGAGTGGTGAAATCCTCAAAAATTTGGTAGGTCATACCGCCGAGGTCAATGCAGTGAGCTACAGTCCTAATGGGGAATACCTGATTTCAGCGAGTCGCGACAATACTCTAAAATTGTGGAATGCGGAGACCTTGACGTTTAATGAGCTAGTTCAGAGGGGTTGCAATCTGCTAGAAAATTATCTCGAATATACACCAACCCTAACCCCAGAACAGAAACAACTCTGTAAGCAATGATGGCTTGCCCTATAATTTTGAAATGGGCTTTGAGAGAGGGTTTGCGTAGCAAACCCTCTCTCAAAGCCCAAAAGAAAAAGCTTTGCGTAGCAAAGTTTTTTCTTTTGGGCTTTTAAAATTTGCCAGCTTAACCCGAACTGAGGTTAAGAAAATATATGGAGAGTCAGTGCAAGACCCCACCGCTCTAATATGATTGAGTGCCATAAACATTAGGAAAAAGTAATGCAAGACCAAGAAACAAGCTGGCAATCCTTAATCCTAGTTGCCATATTAGGAATTCTCGCGGTCATCAGTTTTAACTCCTTCGTAATCATCAACCCCGGAGAGGCAGGGGTATTGAGCATTTTAGGAAAAGCCAAGGATGGCGTATTACTAGAAGGTGTACATTTTAAACCGCCCGTAATTTCTCAGGTTGATGTCTATGACTTAACTGTCCAGAAGTTTGAAGTGCCTGCCCAAAGTTCTACCAAGGATTTGCAGCAGCTGACAGCAAGTTTTGCGATTAACTTTCGCCTTGATCCTATCGAAGTAGTTACAATCCGTCGTACTCAAGGCACTTTGCAAAATATTGTTTCCAAAATCATTGCTCCACAAACTCAAGAATCTTTTAAAGTTGCTGCCGCCAGACGTACAGTAGAAGAAGCAATTACTAAGCGTGATGAACTGAAGTTAGATTTTGATGAGGCTCTCAGCCAGCGATTGAGCAAGTACGGCATCATTGTTTTAGATACCAGTGTTGTCGATCTAAACTTCTCTACAGAATTCTCTAAGGCAGTAGAAGAAAAACAAATTGCTGAACAACGTGCTCAAAGGGCTGTATACATTGCCAGAGAAGCTGAGCAAGAGGCAGAGGCAACTATTAACCGTGCTAAGGGACAAGCGGAGGCTCAACGTCTCTTACGAGAAACCTTAACTTCTGAGCTATTACAAAAACAGGCGATCGAAAAATGGGATGGTAAATTTCCACAAGTATTAGGTGGAAATGGCGCAGTTCCCTTTCTAAATATCGATATTACAAAGTCGCAGAAGTAAGTTAAAAAACTGTGGTACACGTACAACGTGCGCCACAGTTTTTACTCTACAGAAATCGCTAGCTTAAAGCGTGATCAATTAATCTAAAAGTGAAGATAGGCGGTACTTTGCACCGCCTATCTTCTTGATTCATTATTTAAAAAATGAGGCTATTAGTGACAGCAGTGATATTGGTGTTATTAACAGTCAATAAGTTCACTAGATTATTGGTATTGCCTAACCCGTCGGGAGAGACTTGGACAACCGTGTTTGTACCAAGTTGCTGGAATCGGACAAATCCATCAGCGATCGCATTAGAGCCTTGGTAGCTGATGGAACTCAGTACACCCTTGAGATTAATGACATCACCAGCACCGAAATCGATGACTGTATCACCAGCCTCATTGACATTGTTAAATTGGAAGATATCATTGCCCGCACCACCAACAAGGATGTCATTTCCCTTGCCACCGATGAGGATATCGTTGCCAGCACCGCCAGAAATATATTCATTAGCCTCGGTTCCTTGTAGGGTATCGCTCCAGCTAAATCCAAAGAGAAATTGAGAACTGGTGGTCGCAGAGGGATTGCTCGCATATTTGAGCAGGTTTTGTCCCATGTCAGTTGATCGCCAATCTTTGTTAGCTGCCATCACGCGATCGAGAGTATCTGCACTTACAGAAGCATCCCCTTTAATGCGGAAGATAATATCGTTGTAGTCGCGATCGCTCACACCATCAAGACGTTGATCTTCAATCGAAACTACAAACGAACCATTACCCAAATCGGTTTTGCCCATTTGAAAGCTACGGCTAGGATTGTTATCGAGCATGGAGAACAAAGGTCTCTTTGTGCCATCAATTGCGGGGTTAGCAATTACTTCGCTAATTGTGCCATTAGGAACTTGGATGACCCCATAGGAACTATTGGGCGCGAGATTGAGTATCTTTGTACCTTTGAATGTACCAGAGTTAAAATTGGATTCCCAATCTAAACCACTAGTGAATTTAGCCGTATCGGTAGTATCGCTTAGTAAAACATAACCTTGAGTAGAGTTACTTGCTACACGGCGAGCCGCCTCAGCAATAAAAGCAGATGAGCCAGCAGCATAGGCATCCATGCCATCAAGGCTGAAAATACCGACATCACCCTTGTAATAGCCACCATCGTAGAGAAATTCTACTTCGATTTGACCAGTCGCACCAGCAGTAATTACACCTTTGTCATATTCGGCACGGTTGGCATAGGCAAGTAATTCTTTGCCACTATCAGAGGTACGCCAGTCGCGTTCAGGATTGACCAAATTATCCATTAAAGGTACGTCACTGGTTGCGCCCTTGACTTGAATTACGATGTCGTTATAGTCGCGATCGGAAATATTTGGTAAGTCTAAACGATTATCTTCAAAGGCATAGGTGTTTTTGCCATCGACATTGACCATTTGTCCAACGGTTGTTCCAAAGGGATTTGCTTCTGGAATCGAGAACATCGGCAAGTTACCAGTTTGATTAATGATGCTGATATCATTGGCGATCGCTGCTACGGTATTGTTCTGTACTAGCATGAAGGCAAAGTGTCCACGGGGAGCCATGTCAAAGGTTTGAGCGCCTTTGTATGCACCAGAGTTAAAGTCCGCTTCCCATGCCACTTGATCCGAAAATTTTGCCGCATCAGTGCGATCTTTAGTGACGACATGACCGAGGTTGGATTCGCTAAGAGCGCGGCGGGATGCCTCTTGGATAAATTCTGCTGATCCAGCTTTGAGATTTTCCATCCCATCGAGACTAAAAATGGCTAATTCACTCTGATACCAACCACCATCATGGAGAAAGTCAATACGAACTTTGCCCGATTCGCCTGTATCGAATATGCCACCGCTATATTTAGGACGAGTCGCATACTGTACCAATTCTTGTCCAACGGAAGAACTACGCCAGTCGCGATCGCGATTAACATTGCTATCCATCAGAGGGGCAACCCCCGTTGCACCTGTAAAGCGAAAAACCATGTCGTTGTAATCCTTGTCGGACATGGTTCCCCAGTCGGTACGCACATCCTCCATGCCAAAGGTGTCACCCCTACCAGTGACATCAACGATTTGACGAATGCTGCTGGGTGCGCCGATATTCGCTTGGGGAATTGAGAAGATGGGCAATCGATTGCCAGACCACATTTTGGTAACATCATTAGCAAGTTCTTGCACTGTGCTATTTTGAATCAACATTACCGCAAAGTCTTCACCTGCATTCATTGAGTAGGTTTTGACACCTTTATAATCGCTTGCATTAAAGCCATCTTCCCATGCAAATTTAGCGGTATATTTTGCGCCTTCATTCCGATCTTGAATGACAATGTGACCTTGAGTAGAGTTACTCAGAGCACGGCGAGTCGCTTCTTGGACAAATTCATAGGAATCAACCTGCAAACCTTCCATTCCTTTGAGGCTAAAGATTGCCATTTCCCCTTGATACCAGCCACCATCATAGAGATAGTCCACACCTACTTGACCAGAATCATCAACGCGAAATACTCCAGAATTAAAGGTCGAACGGCTAGCATAATCCGCGATTTGTTTACCGATCGCTGTATCGATCCAATCTTTGGTAACTGCACTCACATCATCGACTGCGGGAATTTCATTACCTTCAGCCCCTGTTAATTGAAAGACTAGATCGTTATAGTCATAGTCGGAACCATTCTTGAGGCGGACATCTTCCATCGCAAAGACATTGCCTCTGCCTTCGATTCCCTCGACTTGCGTAAATTGTGTACTGCTATCAGGATTAGCAGCGCTAATGGAAAATAGAGGTACGCGATCGCTAACTAGTTCTAAACCATTAGTTAAACTACCAAAAGTTTGGTTAACAGTTCCATTAGGAATTAACATGAAAGCAACTTGATCGCCTGCCTGCATGGAGAAGTTTTTGATGCCTTTGTATGTACCACTATTAAAGTTATCTTCCCAATCTAATTGCGCGCTAAACTTTGCACCCTCAGAACCATCAGAAACTAATATTCTGCCTTGCGTAGAGTTAGTCAGGGCACGACGGGTAGCTTCTTGGATAAATGCGGCTGAGCCAACCTCTAGGCTTTCCATTCCCTTTAGACTAAATACCGCGAGTTCCCCTTGAAACTTGCCCCCATCAAATAAAAAATCAAAGCTGAGTTTGCCCGTTGCCCCTACTGTGAATGTCCCTTGTGCTGCCATGACCTTATTACCTTTAACTTACAACCAACTGTTAATTTATTCTTGACTTCCTATTCCCTTGGGAGGACTTAGCTTTTAGGCGATTAGTTATCCCATGACTCATAGGTTAGGACTTGCAGCTAGCTTCAAGGTCAAGATGGGCAAACCCAAAAGTCCTATAAAAAAAACTTATCAATTAACATATTGCAAAAAGTAAGTTTCCAACTCTTTTTGCAATGGCTTTTCTGCTATGCCTTCCGCTTAGCGGGAGGAACAGTAGGTTTATGTAGAAATTTTCGATTAAACAAACCAAGATATTTTTTGAAAGACTGGCTTCGCCAGTCTTTCAAAAAATATCTTGGTTTGGGTTTGAGCGTAAAGCGCTGTAACTATGCTGAGCTACTTAGCTCAATCTATGTTGATTTCGGCGTTACAATTTGGACTAGAAAATGCATTCCGTAAAATTATGGAACCCAGTGAAGGCGATCAAGTTAGTAATGTTCGTGGTTGGTTAATCGGGGAGCTAAGCCGTTTAGTCGAAATTCCTACAGCGACGATTCGCTATTACGAACGTTTGGGGTTGTTGCTCAAACCATTGCGATCGCCACAGGGTTATCGGCTTTATGCGGCTGATGCGTTAGAGCGATTGTTATTTATCCAAAGTGCTAAAGCCTTTGGGCTATCCCTTGAGGAAATCAAACAATTACTGGACTTACAAGCATCGCAAACTATTCCCTATGCGACTTTTCAGCAGATGGTGAAGCAATATCTAGGCAAGTTGGATCAGCAAATTCAGGAATTAGTATCTCAACGTCAAGCGGTTTCCCAAAGACTCGATCGCATTGCCGAAGCGTTACCTGATTGCGATGTCACTACGACGGAACTCACTCAAAATCCTTTGCTCAATCTCATGAGTGAAGCTACCGATGCGATCGCTTTAGAACAAAATCAAGATGAGATGCCTCGACTCGGCAATCTATTTAGCAATCGCAGTCAGGAGGTTCTCTATATGTATTCCGTTGGCAAGCGGAACTTTCGGCTGATCAATTTGGTGAGTGCGAAACTCAATGGGGCAAATTTGAGCGGTGCGGACTTTACTAATGCCAAATTGATGCTGGCGGATTTATGTGAGTTATCAGCGATCGAGACTCGGTTTGTGGGGGCAAATTTGGTGGGGGCAATGATGAGTGAGGCTTGTTTGCAAAAGTCAAATTTCACGGATGCTTTATTGATGGGGGCAGATCTCAGTGGTGCGGATTTGGAAGATGCAAATTTTACGGCGGCAAATTTGGGAGGTGTGAACTTTGCTGGGGCAAATTTGCGGGGAGTGAATTTTTGCGAGGCAATTTTAGCAGGAGCAGATTTTACTAATACTGAGGGCAATTACCAGCCCCAAGTGCCGACTTCGCCCTTAAAAGGTCCCACAATGTCTGAGGTAATCCAGCCACCATAAAAGTCACCTGCCTGTGGAGTGATTAGTTCGTCATTGACATAGCAGGCATCCATCAGACTACCGTAGAAACTAAGGGAGTCTTGAATCTCTATAAAATTGGGAGTAGGGATAGAATATCGCCATGCCGCATTATTTTGGATACATTTATCAGCGATCGCTACATCATAATATTGGCTCACACCCTTCCATTCACAGCGAGTGCGACGCGAAGTTTCGATCAGATATTCCATTTTAATATCTTCAATAGGAATGTAATAGCAAGGGGGATGGCTGGTTTCGAGAACTCGTTTTGCTCGTTGAGTCTCTGCTAAGACAATGCCATTACAAACAACACGAATATGTTTATCTGTATTTTCTAAAATTGCAGGACGCGGATAGTCCCATACAGATTCTTGTCCTGCCAATGGTTCAATGCGTTGTGGATACATTATTAAAAATCCCTATAGAATTTAATAATTGTTTTATAAACTGAGTATTCTAATAGTAAGTGTAGTAAATAATGTACATGAAATTAAGAAAATATTCGTCAAAACTTAGATTTACTAATATGTTAGGGGGATAATTATTGTTATTTATCTCGATTTTTGGACTATTAGTAAATATTTGAACATAGCAAGTAGATTTTCGGCGTTAAACATCAAAAATCTTGACTAAACTCTTAATTTTAAGGCTTTCATTACAAAGACAATGCTTACTAGCAAATCTTTTACTCAACCAGAATTCAACTCATTGAAGTCGGCGATTATTCGAGATCCATTAACAGTTTCACTCGATACGAAGGTGTTTGATGCCATTAGTATGATGAGTGCTATGCGATCTATCTGTGAAACCACAAGAACTGAGTCTAGTCAATTTGAAGTCATGGAGCTAGAGGCGCGATCTAGTTGTGTATTAGTCTTGAGAGAGCAGAAAGTCGTTGGTATTCTCACTGAACGGGATATAGTGAGATTGACTGCCCAAAAGCATTCTTTGGGAGATTTATTAGTGCGGGATGTAATGACATACCCAGTGGTCACTCTTTATGAATCGGCTTTTCCTGATTTGTTTTTTGTGATCAATCTTCTCCAAAAGTATCACATTCGTCATATACCGATTTTAGATGAACAGAATCTTTTAGTGGGACTAGTGACCCATGAAAGCCTCAGGCAAACTACTAGTCCTGAGGATATTCTGCGATCGCGGACAGTATCAGATGTAATGACTAAAGAGGTGATATGGGCGACTCCCGATAGTTCAATCCTAAAGATTACGCAGCTAATGTTTGAACATCATGTGAGCTGCGTAGTTATTGCGAGATTGGTGGAAATGAGTCGTATTCCCGTAGGGATTTTGACTGAACGCGATATTGTGCAATTTCAGGGATTAGGTTTGAATTTAGAAACCTATCTAGCTCATGAAGTCATGAGTACGCCCATATTTACGGTGCAATCTGAGGATTCATTGTGGAATGTTCAGCAAAAAATGGAGCAGTATCTAATCCATCGATTAGCCGTAACCACTGAGCAGGGCGAACTCATTGGGATCGTTACGCGCACTAGTTTACTGCAAGTTCTTAATCCTTTGGAATTGCATAAACAAGCGGAGGTGTTGGAAAAGAAAGTAGTACAACTAGAATCGGAGAAAATGCAGCTACTAACCAGTCGTAATCTGGAACTAGAGCAACAGGTTGAAGCTCGTACCCTTGCATTACAGGAAAAAGTAAAGCGGGAAAAATTACTGGCAGAACTATCCACTCAAATTCGCGCTTCTTTGAGTCTGCAAACGATTCTCGATACGACCGTGGAAGGAGTACGCCAACTGCTAAACTGCGATCGCGTCAATATAATTAAGCTGGAAGTTGATGGCACAAATATAATTGTTGCGGAATCTACAGACTCAGAGATATCGACTTTGGGGCAAATAGTTGATGGAATTGATACTGAGCAAATCCGTATAGGATGTCTAGATTGTGATATAGATTTTTCTTGTTATTCCGTAGGAAATATTTACGCAAGTACAATGTCAGCCTATCGGCAAAATATCCTCACTAAATTTAAGATTTGTGCCCAGATTTTAGTGCCAATTCTATATAATGATGAACTATGGGGATTTCTCAATGTCACCGAAAGTGAGAAAGCGCGTGAGTGGCAGATAGAAGAAATTGAGCTACTACAGTCTTTGTCAGTACATTTGGCGATCGCCTTACATCAAGTTAGGATTAATCAAAAATTACAAGATCGTCTCAACGAATGTGAATTAGCAGAAATGCGGTTACGTCAAAGTGAAGCGCAGAGTCACACGATTTTAGCCACTATTCCAGACATTATGGTTCGGGTTGGTGCTGATGGTTGTTATCGTGGGTATGTGACACCATATCAAGATTTTGGAATTCTTGATCGCGACACTGATATAGCAGGGCTTGCAATCAAGGATATGCTCCCTCCAGAGATTGCCCAGCAGCAGTTATATTACTTGCAGAAAGCACTAGAGACAGGGGAGTTGCAAATTTATGAACAGCAAATCCAAGTTCGCGATCGCATCCAAGATGAAGAGGTTCGAGTAATCAAATACGGTGATGATGAAGTTTTATTTATGATCCGTGATATTAGCGATCGTAAAAAGGCAGAGAGGGATCTACACAAACTTAATCAAGAGTTAGAATCTAAAGTAGAGAGACGTACTAAACAGCTACAACAAATAAATCAAGAACTGGCGCGTGTTACTGGGCTTAAGGACGAATTTCTGGCAAATATGAGTCATGAACTCCGCACTCCTCTCAATGCGATTTTGGGCATGACCGACGGGCTAAAAGAGGGATTTTTTGGTGATGTCAACGAACAGCAACTTGGCGCTTTGAAGATTGTAGAAAGTAGTGGTTCGCATCTACTGGAATTAATCGATGATATTCTTGACCTTGCCAAAATTGAATCTGGACAAATTGAACTAGATATGACATCAGTTCCTGTGGCGAGTCTCTGTCAGTCTAGTCTTGCCTTTGTTAAACAGCAAGCCCTGCGAAAACGGATTCAACTTGATGTTAAACTACAGCTTAATTTACCTAATCTTTTGGTAGATGAACGGCGCATTCGACAGGTATTAATTAATCTCCTCAATAATGCTGTGAAGTTTACGCCAGAGGGAGGAAGTATTAGCTTAGAAGCCTCTTTTTATAAAGTATTGAATGATCAAGAGCGAAACTATTTAAGGATTTCTGTAATTGATACGGGCATCGGTATTTTACCTAAAAATATCCATAAACTCTTCCAGCCGTTTATTCAAATCGATAGCGCTCTCAATCGTGAATATAATGGGACAGGACTAGGACTAGCACTAGTTAAACGGATTGTGGAACTGCATGGTGGAAAGGTAGAACTCACGAGTGAGATTGATGTCGGTAGCTGCTTTACAGTTAATTTGCCTTGTTATTCTTACTCCCATTCTCCTATAGACACCACAAGGGATGATAGGGGTAATTATGATGATGGAGAAGATTACTCTATTGATGCAAATATTATTCAGAAATCTTTGATCTTATTAGCTGAAGATAATATTGCTAATATTAGTATGCTTTCTAAATGTCTTGAAACCAAAGGTTATCGTTTTCTATTAGCCAAAGATGGACAAGAAGCTATTGATTATGCCAAGGCTTACCATCCAGACCTAATTTTAATGGATATTCAAATGCCTAGGGTAAACGGACTGGAGGCTATTCAACAAATTCGGTGCGATCGCAATTTGGTTGACACCCCTATTATTGCTCTAACGGCATTAGCGATGGCAGGCGATCGCGAACGCTGTTTAGCCGCAGGTGCTAATGAGTATTTAGCAAAACCAGTTAAAATAAGACAATTAGAAAAAACAATTCAGCGATTTCTATTTAATAAAGATGTCAATAAATAAAACAAATATGCCTTCTATTTTAATCATTGATGACGAAACCTATAACTTTGATGTAATTCAAACGCTTCTATCTAAGCAGTCATATACTCTCCATTATGCAGCTAGTGGGCAAGAGGCGATCGCCAAGCTGAAATATTATCAGCCCGATGTAATTTTGCTCGATGTGATGATGCCCAAAATGGATGGTATCGAGGTGTGTCAGAGAATCAAAGCAATGGCAGAATGGAAACATGTTCCTATTATCATGGTGACTGCTCTTACTGCTAAAAAAGATATTGCACTTTGTTTAGAATCAGGGGCTGACGACTTTATTAGTAAGCCTGTTGATCGGATGGAATTAGGGGCAAGAATTAAATCCATGCTGCGAATTAAGGAACAGTACGATCAGATTAGTGCTTTATCAAAGTTGCAAGAAAATACAATTCATCTCTTGCAAAATAATATGGATGATTTATGCGGAAATTTATCTTCTACGCTTCCTCAGGAACTTAACACACCTTTAAATGGTGTATTTGGTGCGATTAGTATGATGATGGCAGACTATCAAAATATGAAGCCTGAGGAAATCTATGAATGGTTAACTTTGGCTAAATTATCAATACAGAGATTAGAAAATTTAACTAGAAAATTCATGCAATATGCAAAATTAGAAGTTCTAGCAATTCATCCCAGAGTTGATGAGAGCAGAAATACATATTACTTAGATTTGCCCACCCATGTGTTGATTGAAACAACCTCCAATATTAAAGCTGATAGCCGTTTAAATGATCTAGTTTTAGATCTTGAAAATATAGAGATTTCTATGAACGAGAAAGATTTTCTATGCTTGATCAATGAGTTAATCGAAAATGCCTTTAAATTTTCCCAAGCTGGTACTCCTGTTAAAGTAACTAGTAGATTAGAAAACGCTCTATTCCATCTGTCAATTTCTGACCAAGGTAGGGGAATGACTGAAGAACAAATTAGTAAAATAGGTGCTTTTACCCAATTTGAACGTAAACTTTATGAACAGCAAGGAATTGGTCTGGGATTGAAAATTGCTCAGAAAGTTGTTGAAATTTATAAAGGAAATTTCTCAATTGCCAGTGCGTATGGGCAAGGCACTACCATTAATGTTGAATTACCAATAACTAGTGATATTTTCCAATTGACGTAACGTCAGTTTCTTTCTATTTGCTCCGTGCGATGTATGGTGCAAATGTTTTTTGTCCCCACCTTCAGTGGGGACAAAACCCTGTACTGCACTAGATTGGTATACGTTATATAGAAGTGATATTGCTTAAGGCGATTCTAAAACCTGCATGTTGGAAAAAGTTAGGACGGAACCAGTTGCGATAATGGGGATAAGCTTCGGTTCCACTGGTAATCCATGAGCCACCAGCCATCATATTATGCTTCGTATCAAAATATGGTGCGGAATAATTTTCATAGAGGTAATGGGGTTGATAGCCATTGAGAGGGGTTAAATGATCGCTCAGCCATTCCCAAACATTACCGCGCAGATCGTAGAGACCTGATGAACTTTTCGCTGATTCGAGATAGCCTACGGGACTAGGCGAAGCAAACTTTAAGTTGAGATTAAAGCCAGAATTATCCTCAACCTGTGATGAGCTTAGCCCAGTACCATAGGTTGCGAGATGATATTCAGCTTCAGTCATGAGGCGCGTATTATTCCCTTTCCAGCGACAATAGGCGATCGCTTCATGATGATTTACCTCCACAGGAAAATCAAAGGGCATCGCGATTTCATCAAACATGGCGCGATATTTGTAGCTATCAGCATCAGGAATCCAGAATTTAGGATGTTTGACATCATGCTGAACTTTCCAAGCCCACGCTGACTCATGCCAATAGTCTTGATTTTCGTAGCTGCCATCTTTGACAAAGTCGAGAAATTCGGCGTTAGTAATTAGGTGTTTACTCGCTTGAAACGTTGCCACATCGATAATGCGATCGCCATATTCAATATCCCAACCATAGAGATTGGAGTCTTGGGGCTTCCCAAAGCGTACCGATCCTCCCGCAATTTCGATCATTTCATTAGGTTTGGTATAGCCATTGGCAGGTGCATAATTCCAACCTTGAGGGCGTTGCAACTTATCCACAGGTAATTGGCGAATCAACATGGAAGAAGTTTCAATATGAATATACTGATGCTCGATCGCCATCATCAGCGCCCAAAGGGGATGCTCTTGGCTTATGGGCAAAGCGATCGCTACATCATTGATCAACTCACTGATCCTGTCATAGACCTGCTGCCGATATGCCCATACTTCTATCACATCCGCTTGCCGTAGATTATCGAAAATGCTCTCAATTTCATCGGGCTTTTCGGGATCGACTCCTATTTCAAAGAGGCTTTCAAAATGAGGATTGATGCGTTCGGTAATTAAGCCAACTTGGACTAGCTTATTGATGTAAAAGACTGCCGAATGTCCTAAATAGAAGATCAATAAATTGCGTAAAGGGTCGGGATTAAGATAGAAAGTTTCGGGACTAATTAAACTTTTCATCAAATGGTCTTCAATTTGCCAAGCACGTTGGCAATAAGCAAGAATATCTTGGCGATCGCAATGGTGGAGATTGGGTGGTTGCATAGATTTTCCTAATTAAAATATTTTTTGAAAGTGCTGCGAAGCAGAACTTTCAAAGTAATTTAGAGAACTTGACAAAGCACTAAGCCAAACCATTTTTGGGGATCTGTCCAGATTTTGACGGTTTCTAAACCTTGCGATCGCAATTGAGCTTGCACTTTCTCTAAGTCAAACTTACGCGAAATCTCAGTGAGAATGCTTTCACCTGATTGAAACTGCACCTTGAGATCGAGAATATCTAGGGATGCTTGATGTTCTACTTGCGCGTACAGATACATTTCAATTTGATGATCAATTTCGTTATAAATGGCTTGATGCTTAAATAGACTTAAATCAAAATTGCCTTGAAAGCGCCAATTCAAATGGGCAAGCATATTCAAATTAAAGGCAGCCGTTACTTCCTGACTATCGTTATAAGCGGCTTCGAGAATATCTTTGGGCTTTTGTAAATCAATTCCTAATAGAAAATAATCACCTTGTGTTAAAGCATGGGAAACCTTATTTAAGAACTCATTTGATTCTGCTTCGTTAAAGTTGCCAATGGAACTACCTAAAAAGAAAATCATTCGTGCTCGCGAGTGATTTTTACCAAGATAAAGCAAAGCTTCATCGTATGTGCCGATTAATCCCTCAAGGGTGAGATCGGGATATTTTTCTTGTAAATGTAAGACTGTCGTTTTGAGAATGCCACCACTGACATCAATGGGAATATAACTAAAGGCATCGGGGATGACTTCCTTTAGGGAATTTGCAGCTTTTTGATAAGCACTCAGTAAATAATGGGTTTTAGTAGAACTACCGCTACCTAATTCCACTAATTCACAGGAACCTGTAATATCAGCGATTTCATCAGCATATTTATTTAATATCCATGCTTCGGTACGGGTTGGATAATATTCGGGAAGTTCGCAAATTTGCTCAAACAATTCCGATCCGCGATCGTCATAGAAGTATTTTGGTGGAAGAGTTTTTGGATTTCCAGTTAATCCTTGAACAACATCATGTCCATCTTTTTCAAAGGTTTGATTTATGTTTGCATTATGCTGATGCAGAATCTTTAAATGTTTAACTGTCATGTTGGGCTTAGTTCCTATTGGTTGATGTATATACGATGAATAAACTTGTTTGGATGAATGCGGTTAACCCAAAATAGAGTTACGGGACTTTGCCCCGTAACTCTATTAAATTGATTGGATGTCCTAATAATATATGGGGATAGCCATCTATATTTCGGGTGGATTAAGTCGTGCCATGACCCATGTTACATATGTGCCCACAGGACTCCATAGCAAATATGGGACAAGGAGCCATCCTGACAGGCTGGAAACTTGCCAAACCTGAGCCGTTAAAATCACTCCCAATATAAAACCGATCGCCCCCACGATCGCGCCAACCCTTACATTTCGTAAACGGGTCATTACTGGGGTATAGGCTAAAATCGCAATCTCGACAATGCCATAACTAACCATAAGCAACCATGTGTTAACGGTCGCTGGCTGTGCTTCCCAGAGGAAAGCCGCAGAGGTAATACCACAAATAAAAATTGAGATCCAAATGAAGGGAATTGCCCCCTCAAAGGTCAGCCATCGGGGACGACGCAAGCGCATAAACCATTTATAGTCCGCAGGAAAGAGTTTGTTGAGGGCAAAGCCAATTACAAAGCAGATGACCGCGATCGCCAACCAAGCAATAATCATGATGTTTCCCTATTCGCGATCGCCCCATTCGCGATCGCACAGCGTTCTTCACAAGCTTTGAGGCGTTGCTCACGTTCCGCGACAACGGTTTTCAAATCAGCGCGACCTGTCAGCAAGAGTCGATAGTCCGTCCAAATTCCATAGAGAGCATCAGCTAGCCATCCGACTAATGGCAACTTGGTAATTGCATAAATCCAACCAATGCCGAGGATGTCGTAAGTTTGGCGAAATACTTCCACATTTTGGATAATTCCCCCATTCGGTAATATGGCATGGATGCGCCCCATTGCGGTCTCGAAGTCGATACCTGCATTGTCTTTGGGGGCATAGTCATCGGCGGCGATATCCACAAATTTAATCAAACCGCGATCGCCATCTTTACGTTTTAAGAAGTTGACTTCGCGCACACAGAGGGGACAAGCGCCATCGTAGAGCAGCTTAATTTTCCATAATGTCATGAGTATGATTTTTATCCATAATACAGCTATCTTAATTGTAACCAATCGTCTTGGTATTTATAGCGGTTTTCATTTTGCCGTAGGCAAAATGAAAACTCAAAACTCTTACTAGAATTGATTTTTTAATAAACAGTCATTCTTGAAAACCCGCATCTATTGTAGTGTTGGGATTCTCACCTTCGGTGAAATTACCAACACTACAATCTAAATGTTCGCGAATCTTTTGGCGTAATAATTTACCTGAAGCGGTTTTGGGTAGAGATTCCCAAATATGGATGGATTTTGGCAATTTATAGCGAGCTAGCGATCTTTGTTCACAAAAGCTTCTCACATCATCCAGTGATAACTCTGCTCTAGTCACCATTACTGCTGACACGATCTCGCCCCATTCGCGATCGCTAATTCCCACTACACAGACCTCTAAAATTGCAGGATGTTCTAACAAAATCGATTCGATTTCCGTAGGATAAATATTTTCACCACCACTGATAATCAAGTCGGAGCGACGACTGACCACATAGAGATAGCCATCGCGATCGCAATAACCGAGATCTCCTGTATATAGCCAACCATCCTTAACCGCATTATTCTCTATCTGGTGGAGATAGCCATTCATCACACTTGCGCCTTGCACAAGGATTTGTCCAACTTCACCAATGGGAACTTCTTGTTGAGGATTATCTAAATTTACTATGCGAAATCGATTACCAAATAGCGGTAAACCCGAAGAACCTTGTTTGAGAGTGACCTCATGAGATAACAATGTAGCAACTTGAGAAGCCGTCTCGGTCATGCCATAGGTCGGCATTATCGGTAAATTTAATTGCAGACATTGCTCAATTAATTCCTTACTAGCAGGTGCGCCACCCAAGAGAATTGCACGTAGATTTTGAAGATTTTGCCAGTGGGGATGTTTTAATAAGCGAGTCAGCATGGTCGGCACAAGGGAAATGATCGTCACTTTTTCATTAGCGATCGCTTCTAGTACTTCCTGCTCATCAAACTTCGGTAACAGTGTAATCGTAGTTCCATTAGTCACACTTCGCCATGCGATCGCTAGTCCCCCCACATGAAACAGAGGCATACATAGTAACCAGTTGTCATCTTCATAAGTGCCTAGATTTAAAGTTGAAGCGATCGCACTATAAAAATGATTACTATAGGTTAATGGAACTGCCTTTGGCTTCCCAGTTGTTCCCGAAGTATAAAAAATCCCCTGTATATCCTCTAAGTTAAGTAAGCCATCTACCCCCAACCTTCGCTCAGAGCGAGAAAATCTTCCTGTCCCCCCTCTCCCATCGGGAGAGGGGGCTAGGGGGTGAGGGCAATTCTCAACTATTAAGTTCTCTATATCACTTCCCAAATCATGAGCTATGAACTGAGTAAATTCATCACAAATAAGATATTTGGTTTGACTATCTTCTAATTGCCAATGTAATTCATCAACAGTAAGACGAATATTCAAAAAGACAGCTACGGCTTCACATTTCACCAACGCATGAACCAACATGATGTATTGGGGCTGATTAGTTAGCAACAAACCAACGCGATCGCCTGATTTTATCCCCAAGGATTGTAAATGCTCTACCCAACGATTAACTTCAGTTTCCAATTGGGCATATGTCCAATGTGCTATTGGATGATTGGGAGATCTGGAGATAAGTGCGATCGCTTCTTTTTTTTGAACAGCTCTTTGCGATAGCCAATTGGGAAATTGCATGATTTCAGATTGATCACGATATAATGTAAAGAATTCAAGGTTGAGTGGTGTTTTGTACTACCCATACTAAATTTATTACATTAGGAGTAATGGCAATGAATCCATTTGGTGGCATCGTCCAAAAAGCATTTTATCTAGGTCTAGGCTTGGCGACGGTTGCAGGTGAAAAAGCAGGCGAGACCCTCAATGAACTTCGCACTCAAGCTAGTAAACTGGCTGATGAATTAGTGGAAAGAGGTGAAATGACCACCGAGGAAGCTAGAAAATTTGTAGATGACCTTGTAAAAAATTCTCAAAAACCAATTGGGGAAAGCTCTCCAAATCCTACAGGCAAAGAAGAACCCCGCACGATTTCCATTGATGATGAAGAGGATGGTAGCTCTAATCAGACAGTGAATGATGTAGATCAGCTAAAAAGCAAAGTTCAAGCTTTACAGGATGAACTCAAGCGTTTGCAGAAATAAAATTGGAGATGGTACAAAGCATCGCCATTCTTTTAAATCTATGGTTTTAAATCTAGGGATTGCAAGAGTTGTGATTCCGAAAAATTGGTAGTTAACGAAGCAGGAAATCTTGGCGAGGCGATCGCTTGTACATAGTTATTAGTTAAATAACTAGTAAATTCGGGACGCTGATTGAGATAGGTTTGAAAAAAGGCAAGACTTAAGGCTTTGGTATGGGGATGAGTAAATTCTGGCTTCTCACCTACTACACTTTCTGGCACAATCAGCACCCCGCGATCGCTTCTTTCTAAAAAGGAGAAATGTGTTCCTTTAGGGAAAGTTACTAAATATTTATGGGGATTCGTGAGCCATACAAAGGGGAAAAACTGTTCAGGAACCGCAGGGGTGAAGATATCATCACCACTAGCAAAAATGGCAACGGGAATCTTAATATTTTGCACTCCCTCTTTACCTAATAAAGTACTGCCACCAAGAGGATTTAAGGCTAAAACTGCTTTGATACGGCGATCGCTAAGATTAGTATTATTGGTATCTAAGGAACTAAAGCGACATTGCAAAATTTTGGCAACATTAAATGAAGCGATATTTGGTTCAGGGGTACTGCATTCTTGATTGATTTGATTGAAGTTTAGTTGAGCGCCGCTTAAAGCTAAAACTGTATAACCGCCAAGGGAATGTCCAATTAAACCAACCTGTTCAAAATTCAAGCGATCGCGCCAGATTGGGTCGGTTTTAGCCTTCTGTTCTAGCTCATCCAATAAATATTTCACATCAAGAGGTTGTTGAATTGCTTCTTCAGACTGTGGAGACTTACTCAATCCAGAAAGAAAAGCCGCAAAGTCACGACTACCTGTTTTCGGATGCTCTAGTGCGGCGACAGCAAATCCATAGGAAGCGAGATGTTGAGATAGATATTGAAAAGTATCAGGATTAGAGGCAAGTCCGTGGGAGATCACAATTAATGGCGCAGGTTTGGTTAAGTCCTTGGGTAAATATAGCTCTGCCGAAATCCTGACATTGCGATCGCGTTGTAAATAGGTAAATTTCTCCTTTGTCCATTGTACATTGCCCATCACGCGCAGATCGGGTTTAGCAATATCTAGAGACTTGTTTTCAGTGGGATTAAGGCTTGATTCGGCGATCGCTTGTTTTTCGATGGCAGCGATCGCCTGTTCCTTTTTGTAGAGCAATTGTGAAACTTCTGCATAAGCTTGCAAACCTCGCGGCAGATCTAGATAAATAATCGGTACGGGATATCTTTGTAAGACATTGAGAATAGTTAGCCCTTCATCACTTTGAGCCGAGAGAATCAGAGCTGCTCGTAGCGACGAAAATCCATTGTGTTGGGGAGTGATCTGCAAAATCCTACCCAGTCGCCGCATCAAGATCTCACCAATAGGCGAATAGGCAAACTGAGCAGCCGTGACATGACTGATGTTGTAACGAGTTGCTAAGGTTTCGCGCAGTTGATTTTGTTGTTCCGAGGATAAGCGTCCGAGATAGAACTCTAAGCGCTTACTCAATTTTCCTTGCTTAGCAAATTGCTCTAAATCGCTGATGTAAATGGTAAATTCGCCAGCAGGGGAATACCAAAAGCGGATTTGTTCAGCACTATGGGCTGGTTTCGCCAAGATATTAGTACAGGCGATCGCGATGCCCATACTTAAGGAACCGATGGTAACAACACGACGAAAGCCTAGTCCCAATTTACCTAAGACAAATCCCATAGTCTGTAAGTTTTTCTAGATTTTATAAAATGTGCGATGATGTTATAATAGCTTTCGCAAAAAATTTGTGTTTGACTTGCCGATGTAGCACAGGGGTAGTGCAGCTGATTCGTAATCAGCAGGCCGTGAGTTCAAATCTCATCATCGGCTCTTATAACATTAGAATAATGGCGCAAAGCGCCAATTATTCTATAGCTGGCTTAATTATGAAGTACTTTTTTCTGGCTCAAGGTTGGCGGGTACGGAGAGTATGGGATGTTTCAGGCTTATGGAACGAAATGGCTTGGCGACGGAGACCGATCATAATTCCCATCGGGGTTTATTTGGTTGACGATAGAGAGGAAATGGTTCTTTATAAAGTTGAAGAGTCAATCCAAGCGGTAGAGGCGATCCCCGAAGATTTATCGAATAATCGCGATCTCATTGTGAGTAATGATGGCAGTAAGGTTGCGATCGCACAGGTACGCATTTCAAGGCTTTTATCTGCGGAACAAGCTTTAGAGAGGATAACGCCTCTTAAATAAATAGGGGGCGCTTTTGCACCCCCTATTTATTTGAGAAGCGTTAAGTGGAACCCTCATCCCCCAACCCCTTCTCCCGCAGGAGAAGGGGAGTAAAACCCATATTATTTTCTTGTTCCCCTCTCCTGCGGGAGAGGGGCTAGGGGTGAGGGCTTTACAACCTTCCACGTAACACCAGTTATTTTATTTAAAACGGAATATCGTCATAGTCAGGAGCATTGGTTGCGGGAGATGCTACAGGTACATAGCTTGATGTCGGTACAGCAGCATTACTGGGCGCAGTAGATGGATTTGCTCTAGGACTACGTGTAGGTGCAGCAGTTGGTGTAGCAGTTATACTTGCTGTGCTGCCAGATCCAAAGCTATGAACTCGTTGAGCAACCAATTCAGTACGTTTTTCTTTGTAAGTACCGCGATCAACAGTATCAAGGCGGAGACGACCTTCTACTACCACTTGATCTCCTTTATGATATTTCTCCATAATTTCATCCGCCAAATTATTCCAGCCCACGACCTTGATACGATAAGGGGCTTCTTCGGCACGTCCGCCTGCAAACTGGACAAGAAATGAAGCGATCGAACTTTGGTTATCGGGAGTACGGCGCAATTCGGGATCGGTTAGCACTTCTGCCATCAAGACAATAGAATTCATAGGTGTTTATCAAAAGCTTATGGCTGATCTTTATTTATTTATCATATAGTAGTTTTCAAAGCTGACAATATACAGTCAATATCTTGAGAGATTTCAGACAATATCTTGAGTGCAATAGCCTCCATCTGCATGTATACTTTTGCAGACTATAAAGCTGAAATAACGCTATGAATCTTATTTGTAAAGATACGTTTTAAAGACATTTTTTAAAAATATTTTTTAATTATTCGTTTAGTATGATCAGCACTATCCCCACTAAAGTATTAACATCTGGTTAGGATTGGCTGTTTCGTAATATCTAGTCCTAAGCTATAAAAATCATGACATCTCAAGTACTCGTCAAGCATATATGCTGACCGTAAACGCAATCATCATAAGTACTATAATTCTCGATGTTGGGATTCAGGCTGTGATTATCGACAGAATATTTCGAGCAAAACAAGGTAATAAGCGGCGGGAAGAAGTGGAAGAAGAAAACCTCACTCGCTATGAGTCCAATACGTCTAGCGATCAGCCTAAGGGCTGGGAATTTAAAATCTTGCGTACTAGTAGCGGTGGTTTCCGCAGTCGTAAAGTATTGAATCGAGTTTGTGCTGAAGAAGCTCAGGCAGGCTGGATTTTATTAGAAAAGCTAGATGATCATCGCTTACGGTTTCGTCGCCCCATCATTGCCCGCGATCGCGACAATCAGTGCAAGATCGATCCCTATCGCACTCGCTATGGCATCTCCGAAATGGTCGAGACTTGGACAACCATCATTGTTTTGTTAATAATTATGAGTGGGGCGGCAGTCCTAGGTTTTACTGCGATGAATCGCTTCTTTGGAGATTGGCAAACCCGCGCAGTTCAGAGCGCCCCTCGCACAGGGGATAACAATACTAATGCTATACGTCAACCACCTTCACCTAGTGCTAAACCTAACAATTAATCGCCTTTTAATCATCTTTCTGACAATACATTCTAAAAATTAACGATAGTTCTATCAAATAGTCTGCGCTTCGCGCAGACTATTTGAATAGAACTATAAAATTACCCCGTAAATAGCAATGAAAGCCATTTTGATGACCGCAGCAGGTGCGCCCAATGTGTTGCAACTTGCTGATGTAAATGAACCCACGATTCAATCGTCTACTGAGATTCTGGTGCGTCTCAAAGCCGCAGGTATTAACCCCATTGATACCAAACTGCGTAGTCGTGGCACATTTCAGCCCGATCGCTTGCCATCAATTCTTGGCTGTGATGGGGCAGGAATTGTCGAAGCGATCGGTGCAGATGTTACTAAATTTAAAGTTGGTGATGAAGTGTACTTCTGTAATGGTGGCTTAGGATCACACCAAGGGAATTACACAGAATTAACTACTATTGATGAAAAATTCGCCGCCCATAAGCCTAAATCCCTCAGTTTTGAAGAAGCTGCGGCTGCCCCACTAGTTTTGCTCACCGCATGGGAAGCTCTATATGATCGCGGTAGACTCGACGCATCAACAAGTCCCCATGTCCTGATCCATGCAGGAGCAGGTGGTGTGGGGCATGTTGCGATCCAACTAGCTAAGCTCAAAGGAGCTAAGGTCGCGACCACGATTGGCTCTGAAGCTAAAGCAAGGTTTGTGAGAGGGATAGGTGCAGATTTAGCGATCGCCTATAAACAAACTGATTTTGTTGAAGCCGCGATCGCATGGACAAATGGCGAAGGTGTCAGCATTGCCTTTGATACTGTCGGTGGCAAATTAATCGAGCAAACTTTTCCTGCGGTGCAGGTCTATGGCGATCTGATCACCATTCTGGAACCACCTGCCGATATAAGCTGGAAAGTTGCCCGTACTCGCAATCTCCGCTTTAGTTTCGAGCTAATGCTCACCCCGATGCTATTAGGGCGTGGCGATCTGCAAATTAAACAAGCTCATATTCTTGCCGAAGGCGCAAAGTTATTTAACTCAGGTAAACTCAAAATCCATGTAAGTGAAGTATTTCAGCTAGCTGATGCTGCCAAGGCTCATCAATTATTAGAAACAGGCTCAATGACAGGCAAACTAGTTTTAGCAATTTAGAACAAGGGGGGCTAAAGCCCCCCTTGTTCTTTTTAACACGAGCTCGGGTTAATTTTGAGAGAGGGTTTGCGTAGCAAACCCTCTCTCAAAACCCAAGAGTAAAAGTCTTGGGCTTTTAAAATTTGTCAGCTTAAACCGAAACGATTTTTTTAGGGGCTTTTAGCGAAATGTAGCTAGCTGAGCCATTTGTTTTTCGTTGGTAATTGTCATCACTTGCCGCTTAGGATCGATCGCAATCCAACCCTTGTCTTTAATCTTTTCTAAAACCTTATTAGTATCTTCAGGATTTACCTCTGACAGATCGGCAATATCTTGGATAGGCAAATTGAAGATATCCACCCCTAAATCAGTCCTACTTCCATAGGTATCGGCTAAACCAGTCAAAATCGTGGCAATCCTCACCGCAGGTACTTGCTGGCGTAACTGGATGCGCTGATTAGTTTTGCGTAACCGTCGCACCATTAACTGCAACATCCGATGATGCAGTTGCGGATCTTTAAACAAAAACTGAATAAACTTTTGGGCGGGAATAGTCAAAACACGCACTGGCGTAAAAGCGACCACATCCGTTGAGCGAGGAGACTCATCAAGAATTGCCATTTCCCCAAAGAAGTCGCCATGAGCTAATACTGCTAGAGTTGTTGCATCCTGACTTCTCAAAAATCTGACTTTTAGCCAACCAGAGAGAATGAAATAGACAGCATTGCCCCAAGCATCCTCCATAAGCACTGCCCGCCCCGCAGGATAATCTCGTTCTACTGCTTCAGCGAGGAGCCATTCCAAAGTCTCGACACTAGCTGCATCAAATAGTGGAAATAGCTCTTTGAAGATATCCGTTTGCATGGGAATTTTTTTAAGATTGAATCTTGTAAAAACCTAAACACAGGCATTTTTGCCTGAAACTCTTAAAAGCGATGCAGGCAAGATGCCTGCACTACAAATCCAAGGTAGATATGAGGATGGCTAGTTGCAACAACTAAGCACCCATGACTTCGTAGCCAGAATCTACATAAATAATTTGCCCAGTTACGGCACTAGAGAGATCGCTACCCAAGAAAGTTGCCACATTACCAACATCTTCAGGTGTCACTAAGCGACGCAACGGTGCAGTTTCCTCGTAATGGTGCAACATTTTGTGGAAGTCGCCGATCGCTGCCGAAGCTAGAGTTCTGATTGGACCTGCGGAAATGGCATTAACGCGGATATTGTCTGGTCCCATATCGGACGCTAAGTAACGAACATTCATTTCTAAAGCCGCCTTAGCTGCGCCCATGACGTTGTAATTAGGTACTACCTTTGCGCCACCAATGTAGGTGAGGGTAATCACACTACCACCATCTTTCATGAGGGGCTTTGCAGCACGACATAGATGGATCAATGAGTACGCACTCACATCCATAGCTAGCTGAAAACCTGCGCGGGAAATATCTGTAAAATTGCCAGACAAGTCTTCTTTGTTCGCAAAGGCGAGACAATGCACCAAAATATCGATCTTTTCCCATTTCTCTGCCACCGAAGCAAAGAGAGAATCAACCTGTGCATCATCCTGTACGTTGCAAGGCAATAAAAAGTCTGGGGTTAAAGGATCGGTCAACTCTGCAACTTTACTTTTGTTGCGATCGCGATCGTCTGGCAAATAAGTTATCCCTAGACTTGCACCAGCCTGATGTAACTTCTGAGCAATGCCCCAAGCGATCGACCGATTGTTGGCAATCCCAGTCACAAGAGCAGTTTTCCCGCTCAAATTTAACAAACCCGTCATGTATATTTCCTAACGTGAACCAGCGTAAATAAGCTTTAATTCAAGCTTACCTTAAAAGCCCATTGCGTTTCTGGCAATCAGACCAAGAGCATTTTGCATCAGGTTAAGTGCTAGAAATGCAAGGATTGGTGAAAAGTCCATGCCACCTAAAGGAGGAATAATTGACCGAAATAAATTCAAATAGGGATCTGTAACTTGGCTAAGGGTGGCAAAAGGTTGCTTATACCAGTCAACGGTCGGAAACCAAGTCAATAGAATACGAATGATGAGGAGAATCGAATAGATTTGGAGAAACTTACCGACTGTATCAACAATAATAAGAGATGCCATAGAGGTTGGTTAGGTTGGGGAACAATTAAAGAAAATAGCTACCATCATTCTAATGAATCCAGTAAAAAGAGAGGTTAAATTTACCTAAGGTAAATTTAACCTGTCACACCTTATTTACCATCATTTATCGTCAACATTCAAATCACGCAATGATTCAACGGTTTGCTTCCGCCCATTTTTGCCTTCAGTCATCGCTAATTCTTGGCTTACTGAGTCGATCGCTGCGTTGAGCTGAGCAATTTTCTTTTCGAGATTACGCCGCGCAAATTCATTAGAGGTCTGAGGCTTATCAAGGATTAGATCGCCTTCGGACTGGAGATCCATGTTCTCATCTTCTGGCTCAGTGAGCTTAATAGCCACTAATGCGCCAACTACGCCGCCAATAGCAGCACCGAAGAGAAAACCTCCCCAAAAATTACCTGAGTTATCTGCCATAGCTTTGCCTTAACGATCTCAACAACCTTAAATATCGAGACTTTTGGCACATCATATCATTTTGACTCGCTCTGTAGATATGAAACTTTTAGCAGTTTGTATTTTGGGGACTGCCCAAAATACAAACTGCTAGTAAACATCCCCTCTTACTTTTTTTTGGGTTTTAGCTCGATAGATATGACATTTTTGTTCTCATCTAGTTTTGACAAAAAGTTGGCAAATTTGGCTGAGTTGAATTCTTCAGTTGTGTTATTGTCATCTTCTGATTTGACTATAAAGGCGAAATGGTTTTTCAAACCGACCTTTAATAACTCATTGCGCTCAGTACTAGCTACATTGTCCTTAGGATTTTGAGATAGCCAGCTTGTGTAAGCATTGAGCGCATCATACCAGTAAGTATTTTTGGCGTAGATTCTTGCTTTCTCTAAATCGTTGTTGCTAGAAGCGATCGCTGTTATAACAGCAGGATCTACATCCCGTCGAATGGGGGCATAAACGTCAGTTTGAATCCCGTTCATTTCACAACGAACCTGCCAACGTTGTATTTTTCCTGTAACTAATTCAGGTGCAACTTCTGGCAATGTAAATCTGTAAAGCCCTGATTTCTCGGCTTTACCTTCAGCTTCAAAGATTCTGACCGATTTTGTTTCATTCCCGTCACGCAAAAAGAAAGTTACCTTGATGGAGTTTTTCTTGTCACTGACATTTGAGAACCTATTTGATGTGGGCTTATTAGGTTCTTCTGGCAAGTTAATGTACCAAAGAAATGTCGGTCTACTAGCTAGAGTTTTTGCCCCATCCATTGGCACAAGAAGGATAACCGATAGAATCTGAATATTCGTAGTTCTAGTTGCCCCACCTGCACTTGCAGATTTTGGCAGTCCCAACCCGTATTGAGCAAAAGCTGAAGGTGCAAAGCCGAAACAACCTACTACAGAAGTTAAACAAACTGCTCCAAGACAAATTGCATTTAGAGCGATCGCCTTTCGCCTTGGGTGCTGAGTTGCCATCTTTGTCAACATCATTGGTGTAATCATCCTGATATTTTTAGTTATATTTGCCAGAGATTTCAGTAGAAGACAACAGCAATTTTACTTACTCTACTTAAGTACTCTACTTAGGCTGTGGTTAGTTATAGCGCTTTTCAAGCAAGCGATGTATAGAAGGTTGTGTCCGTACCGAAGGCGGGGACACAACTCTGTACTTCTCTGGATTGGTATACGCTTATGTATCTTTTAGGTCTATAGATTAGGTTAGCAAGTTCCCTGATTGTAAAAATCTTTATATTTACCAAATATTTACATGTAAGGAAGAGATGAGGTTGAGTTACAACATCTTCTTGGTATTTCTAATTGTGTCAAGACTGGGCTTGGGTATGTTCTGTTTTTTAGAAATAGTTGATTAAGTTAAACCGATTTGTGATCGCCCCAGTGATTTCGAGAATTATTCGAGAATTACAAAATGCTTCACAAATCAAATTCTAGCAAACCTAATTTATTGAGCAATCTTTGAACAAACTAGATTTGATCTATTCCTTTTAATATTTGACTTCACCCAAATGAGCGATCGCATTTTATTATTTTACTTTGATGATCAAAATTATCAAACTTTACAAGATCCCAAATGAAGCATTTGTGACAATTATCTCCAAGACTAATGGTTATCATTCATCATCTACAGGGATGAAGATTCAGTATGCTTAACTTTCTTAAACAAAATTAAAGATGCGTAACTGCGATTACAGGGAATAATTAATGTAGATTCTAATTTTCTAAAATTAATCCTAGTCAAAGTATCCAGATAAAGCTAAAAACAAGATTATAGGGAACCCCTGCATTCAAGCTTTAGTCATTTTATTTCTGGCAGTCAGTAAGATAAGTTTCCTCTTCATTGCTAACAATCATCTTCCTAAAGTTACATATAGTTTGTTCAGGACTTATGTATATACTGCCCTAACAGATTTTTGTCACCAGTTTAAGATTCAGCTAGTCCTTATATCTAAAACATGAATACCTGACCGCTATATCAATTTTGATGTGATTGTTGATTACCTAGGTTATTGAATATTGATGAAATCTAAATTAGTAGGTCGTCTCTTTTCTATAAGTTATCTATATCTTGTAACAAGTTTCTAGAATTAAGACTTTCTATTTACTTTCTCAGTATTTAGATAAATGACATTAGGGCTATTCAAAAAAGATAGAAGTGATGAGTGTAAATACCTAGTGAAAATGCAATCGAATCCTTAGATAGATAGTGATAGCCGCCCTTTGACTTTTTTAGTTGATTTGTAATAATATGTAACTCCAGACGCAAGAGATAAAAAGGTTGATCCTGTATTGTACAAAATAGCCTTAATACTAATAACAAATTAGTATCTCATTTTTACAAAACTTAAAGATTATGATTATAAGCTGTGAGGCTCCATAACTTCTAGATCTGCGAGTTAAGTTGTCAGGTTTTATTAAGTCTTTTGGGTCTCCGCCTTCTGGTCTTGGAGAAGCACTCTTAGAAAACGCTTAGTTTAAAACATGAGGAGCGATATGTCTGAAGAACCATTGACCCAACTCACATCACATCCAGTGGATAGGCAACCTAACAAGCAGGTTGGGCTGTCTGCTGACATGGTTCGCACTTATTTGCATGAAATCGGAAAAATTCCTCTCCTTAGTAATGAAGAGGAAATTATCTACGGCAAGCAAGTACAGCAGATGATGGTGCTGTTTGAGGCGCAGGAAAAACTTGCCCAAAATAGCGATCGCTTACCAACTGAGCAAGAGTGGGCTGAAGCTGTAGGATTAGATCCAACAGTTCTGCATAGTAATATTCGTATTGGCACAAGAGCTAAGCGCAAAATGATCGAAGCGAATCTTCGCTTGGTTGTTTCTGTCGCTAAAAAATATCAAAAGCGTAATCTAGAACTTCTAGACTTAGTACAGGAAGGAACTCTTGGATTAGAACGTGCCGTAGATAAGTTTGACCCCACTAAGGGATTTAAGTTCTCGACCTATGCCTATTGGTGGATTCGTCAGGCAATTACCAGAGCGATCGCCCAGCAAGCCAGAACGATCCGCTTGCCAGTCCACATTACTGAAAAGCTCAATAAAATCAAAAAGGCTCAACGTCAGTTATCGCAAGATCTCGGTCGAGTAGCTACGGTCGCCGAAATCGCCTATGAGCTAAATATCAAAACTGAACAGGTACGCGAATGTTTATCGCTATCGCGTCAACCAATTTCTCTTGATCTACGCATTGGCGATAATCAGGATACAGAACTTGCGGAACTCCTCGAAGATACGGGACGTTCTCCTGATATTTACGTTGAGCGGGAATCTCTGCGTACTGATATTCAGAGCTTGCTTAAAGAATTACCTGAAAAGCAGCGTCAAGTTATGGTTTTACGCTATGGCTTAGATGATGGTCAGGAGATGTCTCTAGCGAGCATCAGTAAACGCATGGATTTAAGTCGTGAGCAAGTAAGACAATTAGAACGCCAAGCGATGGATTATCTTCGCAAGCGTAAGGCTAGAATGCAGGAATATCTAGCTAGTTAAAAAGAGGAGGTGCTTTGCACCTCCTCTTTTTATGAAGTTACAGCCTATTTAGGGTTTGTGTAATACAGATAAATTTTGAAAAAGCTTGCGAAGCAAGCTTTTTCAAAATTTATCTGGGTTTCGAGAACGCGCAAAGCGCTGTATTGTGCTTGGTGTTGTAACTTCTTTATATATGTATAGAGAAATTGTTTGGTTAGGAACTCTTCAAAGTTTGCAATAATCTAAAGTTAGTTCTTAGATATTTTAATTACCAACCTAGCTAAACCCACAAACCTCTATGCCGCTCAAATCTACAACTCGTCATATCCAGATTTATGCTGCCATTGTGGATCAGGATAACGATGAACTCATCGATAGTGAAAACACATTGACTTTAGATGTTGATCCAGACAATGAACTGAACTGGACAGATGGCGCTATCCAAAAGGTATATCGCAAGTTTGATGAGCTGGTGGCGGAATATAAAGGCGCTGACCTCACAGATTACAATCTCCGTCGCATTGGTTCAGATTTAGAGCATTTTGTGCGATCGCTGTTGCAACAGGGCGAAGTTACCTACAATCTCAATCATCGTTCGCTCAACTACAGCATGGGCTTACCCCAGATCGTCAATACAGAAGCTCAATAAATTTCTTTAGTAATTCTTTAGTAATATTTCAAAAATTTATGTCTGAAACTGCACCAACTTCTGAAGAATCTCAGGCAAAACCTGCGGCGAAACCTAAAGCCGAAAAGCCACCTGCGATCGAAGATTTACCCTTTGAAGAATTTATTAACACGCACTATCTACCAGCTTTGACTAAAGCCTTTGGTAAGCAGGGTGTGAGTGATCTGCAACTAGAATTTAATAATTCTCAAGTACGTGGTTTATGGGCGCAGGGTTTACGCCAATTTACAGTTTATTTTTCTAAGTCAGATATCAATGCTCAGAAGGCTTTTTCCTGTGCTGATGCAGGGCGATCGCCAAGCACCATCGAACCATTTTTGATTGATGAGCGTAAAGCTCCTCTCGATTTGCTCGTATTTGGTGTGATTCAACGCTTAAATGCCCAAAAATGGCTACAAGCTAATTAATAAGAAAGGGGTACAAAGCACCCCTTTCTTATTTAGAAGAATTTTTTGGGACAATAACTAGTCTGTCATTTTGAATATCGATTTTCATGCCCAGCTTATCTACCTCTTGAGCAATAATTTGGACTGTTTTCTTATCTACAGCATTTTGCAAAACTAGAGACCAAGCTCCTACCTGTGCTTTGGTAAGATCCCGCTCCTTTTCTAACCACTTTGCTGATTGACGAGATAGATCGGCGGCTAGCTTAGGATCTTCAAAGGTTTTTGCGGTTGAACTAACACGATCAGCCCATTCAGCCGCTTTGAGATAGGACTCTCTCGCACCTTTGGCATCGCCGAGAAATAATAGATGATCAGTAGCTTTATATCGCCAAGCAGTATAGGCAGTGGGTTGGATATCGGGATTAAGCGATCGCAATCCTTTTTCATAAATATTGATGGCATCTCTCGGCGCTCCTGCAAACATTGATACGCTAGCTGACATATATAGATAGCTACTCAAGAATCGAGGGTCGCGCTCGATGATATTTTCAAAATAGCGGGGACTGAGACTATATCCCGTTTGAAATTTATTTCTGGAAATATCGTCACCAAAGTATTGCAAAAACTGCAAAAAAGTAAAATTGGCAATCATATTATTAAAGCCAAACCCACGGGAAGGCAGTTGTCTAATTACCTTCAGACGTGCTTCTTCTTCTATGACTCCCTTACGAGTCTCTTCTAGGGTCTGTCCACTCAAACGTTGATTTAACTTAGGAAATTGCAAACTGAGAGCGATCGCAGCAAAAATGGCGATCGCACCCAAGTTAATCGCAAGATTACGGAACCGCATCTGACTTAATTGCCTTCGGAAATAAATGTATCTTTACTAAGACTATCAATCAGTTTATTGCTTGGTGCGCCATCGGCAGGAGTAATCGTGTAAAAGTTTTGTGCTCTAACGATCGCATTCCGCGTTTCTGCTGTTAAGACACCATCAGCCTTGCCATTATAAAATCCTCGCTTAGATAATAACTTTTGCAATTCCAAAACCTGAGCGTTACTGGCACTTGCTTGTGTGGTTGGTGCTGGTGTTGCTGTTGCTATTGGCGTTGCTGGTGTGGGTTGGACTTGAGGTTTAGCAGTTTCTTGGGGTTGGGGTGTAACTTGAGGCGTGACTTTAGCTTGTGGCTGTACCTGCTGTGGTAGCTGTACTTGTGGAGCTTGTAGCTGTATCTGTGGAGCCTGTGGCTGTACCTGAATCTTGGGCTGTAACTGTGGTTGTGCAGGGGCTTGAGGTGTAGTGGTTACCTGTGGCTGTGGCACTACCCTTACCGTGGGGGTATTGTTAGTGACGGCAATTTGTTGACGTGGCGCACCTGATTCTAGGGCAGCAATAGTTTGACTGCCTGCCACCCCATCGGTGGTTAAACCATAGGCTTTCTGGGCGGCGACAATGGCAGCCTTGGTGCGGGGACCAAGAAAACCTGTAATTGGCCCGTTATAAAAACCGCGATCGGTCAGTAAGTTCTGTAAATTTGCCACATTCTCATCCGTTACCGATGAGTTTGTCTTCGTTGATGTGGTTGTAGTCTGATTGGTGGGTTTGGTGCTTGCAGATGTTGTTGTTTTGGTATCTTTTTCCAGTGCTGCTACAGTTTGGACACCTGCCACACCATCAGGAGTCAATCCATAGGCATTTTGGGCAGCAATGATCGCAGCTTTAGTCTGAGGACCTTTGACTCCATCGATCGCTCCATTATAAAAACCACGTTTAGCTAGCAGTTGCTGGACTGCTAAAACACCACTGTCACTACTTTTTGCCACTGGGGCTTTGGTAGCATCACTATTTTGAGCTGCAATGTTGACCTTGCTGCTCCCCGATTCCAAGGCTGCAATGGTCTGCGCTCCTGCAATACCATCGGCGGCTAAGCCATAGTTTTTCTGAGCAGCAATGATGGCTGAACGGGTCTGATTGCCCATGATGCCATCAATAGCACCATTATAAAAACCACGTTTGCTGAGCAAATCTTGGAGATTGGCGACTTCAGTGCTTTTGGTTGTGGTCGTACTTGTCGTAGCAGTTATGGGTGTGACCACAGCTTTGCTATCGGATTCGAGCGCTGCTAGAGTTTGGGGACCTGCAACACCATCGGGGGTAAGATTGTAAGCCTTTTGCGCAGCAACGATCGCTGAACGGGTCTGATTGCCCATGATGCCATCAACAGCACCGTTATAAAAACCACGATCTGCTAGCAACTTTTGCAGATTCATCACCGAGGCACTAGGCGTTACGGCAGTGGTGGTTGTACTTTCATCGGCTTTGGAAGATGTGCTAGCAACGGGAGCACCACTTTCGAGAGCTGCGATCGTGCGGCTACCTGCAACGCCATCGGCAGTTAGTCCCAATGACTGTTGAGCGCGAATAATGGCATTTTTGGTCGATGCTCCCGCTACGCCATCGATCGCTCCAGGATCAAAGCCATTTTTGGCAAGTAATGACTGGACATACTTCACGTCCGATGATGGGGTAACTTCTGCGAGTGCATTGAGGGTCGAGCCTAAACCAATGAGGATCGTCGTACTTGCAAGAATGACATTCAAGCTGAGTTTGGCTGATTTAGTAGTTAATTTTTTTAGCCAAGTTTGAAAAGTTGTCTCAATATTTACGTTAGGAGTGTTACTGTCTGTAGCGATCGCTTGATCATCACGGATAAATTCTTCTTGAATATAAGCTAGGAGTTCCATAATTTAGACCTTATTGAGATGATTGGAGTGAAATGATAGAGAGGGAGTTAGATGATTTGAGATTCCGAAAAGTTGCTAATAAAGTTGCTAATTTAGGATGAATTGGTATTTTGCGGAGATTGGGGTGGTAAGTTTTGGCTAGAAGTTGGTTTTTGAGTATTACTACTAGACGGAATATTGCTAGGAACCGTAGGACTAGGACGGATATCTTGACTGTTGGTATTATTTTGAATGGTTGGGACATTCTGAACGGCGATTGGTTCCATAGCTTGTCCTTTAAGAGATGCAATTAATTCTGGACTCAGCTCTCCTGTAGCCTTCTGTCCATATGCATTTTGGGCATTGACAATGCTATCTTTAGTACGAAGGTCGTACAGCCCATTGAGTTCAGCATCATAAAAACCGCGGGCTTTGAGTAGTTGTTGGATTGCCAACACATCCTGAGTCGTGGGTGGTTGATTAAAAGCCGTTAGCGAAAGGGGAACATTTGTGCCGCCAGCCAGCAAAGCGCGAATTGTTAAAGGTCCCGCAAATCCATCTGCTAGTAGTCCATAGGCTTGTTGGGCTTTCAAGATGGCGTTAACTGTGGTTTGTCCCTGTCGCCCATCAATTTCCCCTTGATAAAATCCCCTTTGTTTGAGCAAGATCTGCAAATTGCCAATCTCAGACCTGTCTATGCTTGAAACATTAGACGGAGAAATAGGGCGAACAATGATTACTTGTTTAATACCATTGCTGCTGTTGTTGTCTTGAACTGTAGGTTGATTTTTATTCGGGACTGGCAAAATATTTTGAGAAGGATTTTTCAGTAATGCTAGGGTTTTTTCCCCTGGAATACCATCGACAACAAGATTTGCTTGGGATTTCTGAAATGCCATCACCGCACTCTTGGTTTGTCTACCATAAACCCCATCAATTTCACCTACAGCAAAACCGCGGTTAGCTAGTAATGTCTGTACTTCTAAGACATAACGGGTATTACATAGATATAGATTTTCACACCAAGGCGGAGCATTGACCGATGGCTCAAGGTATTGACTAGCTTCAATAGGCTGGCCAAAACTAAGGCTTAAACTATTCATTCCCGTAATAGCGATCGCTGATAGTAAGTAGGAGCGCCACCGCTTCACCATCGAATTCCAAACAAGAGGAGTTACCTGACATTGGGGATTGTCAATTTCATCCAAAGTAAGTAGATCTTCATCTGGAGATTCTTGTTGAGCTTGTTCGTAAGCCCAAGCATCATAGATATAGGCTGCAAGTTCCATAGCTACCACTAAAATGATCGCTTGATCGCTGTCTAACTTATTTTAAACGATCTTTTCTGGCTTCTTACGTCAAAAAATGTATATCTTCCTAAGGTATGGGGATGCAAAGAATCAGAATCCAGTCTGGTTAAGTCTTGCGGGGTTCATATTTGCAGCTATAGCAATGTAATTTTAAAACCCAAATTTCAAGAAAGGCGGCGCGAAGTACCGCCTTTCTTTGCTATACATGAATTTTAGGGCTGGTAATCATTGGGTTGTTCTGCCGCGATCGGTTTAATTTTGGGAATGTCTTTACCATAGTGAATTCCTATTTGAATGACCTTATCTTGTTGCGACTCAGGACGCGATCGCTCAATGCCACGACGACGTTCGGAAGTACGCTCTTCACTGGTATCCTCTGTCACAACTTCATAGAGAATTGCTTGTTTATTGGCTTCAGTGCCACGCCTTAACACCCTTCCTAAACGCTGGATATATTCACGGGCAGAACCTGTACCCGATAGAAGGATGGCGATACGGGCATCGGGGACATCAACACCTTCATTTAAAACATGGGAAGTAACTAGGGTTTTATACTTACCTTCGCGAAAGAAGGTCAAAATTTCATGACGTTCTTTAACAGGTGTTTGGTGGGTGAGGGCAGGAATTAATAAATCTTTAGAAATGCGATAGACCGTAGCGTTGTCATTAGTAAAAATCAAGATCCGTTCCGTAAAGTGTTGTGCGAGTAAATCTGCAAGGACTCGTAGCTTTGCCTCAGTCCCTAGAGATAATTCCTTCGATTCCCGATGGGCAAGCATGGCGCGGCGACCTGCCTGCGATCGCGCACTTGCCTGCACAAATCTCTGCCATCCTTCCAAACTACCGAGGGAGATTTTTGCTTCTTTTAAAAATTGATTACGACTCTGAATTAGCGAATTGTAGCGATCGCGTTCTTGGGCGGAAAGAGAAACTTTAATCTGCACAATTTTATGTTCGGCGAGGGCTTGTCCTGAGAGTTCTTCCGCCGTCTTACGATAAACTTCTTCGCCAATGAGAAGTTCTAAATCCGCATGTTTACCATCACTGCGTTCAGGTGTAGCGGTTAAACCTAGTCGATAGGGAGCGATCGCATATTCGGCAATTACGCGAAAAAAATCCGTTGGTAAATGGTGGCATTCATCAAACACAATCAAACCATAGCGATTTCCTAAGGCTTCAGCTTGTATGGCAGCGCTATCGTAGGTAGCGACCAAAATCGCCGTGCGATCGCGCGATCCACCTCCTAACAAACCAATCTCCACATCAGGAAAAGCTGCCAGTAAATGGGCATACCATTGGTGCATGAGATCAAGGGTTGGCACAACGATCAAAGTACTGCGATTGGTTACTTGCATAGCAAGTTGCGCTAGATAAGTCTTACCTGCGGCAGTCGGCAAAACGACTACTCCTTGTTTCCCTACTCGTTGCCATGCTGCTAGAGCTTGACTCTGATGGGGATAGGGTTCCATTTTGCTATGAGCAATTAAGTTAATCTCGCTGTAAGCCCGTGATTTATCCTCGATCGCAATTGATTCCGAACGTAAAGTCAAAATCAACTCGCGGTAACGATTAGCGGGAATACGAAACTTCTCAATGCGATCGTCCCATGTGGCAAATTCAATCCATGCCTTCCCCTTAGGTGGTGGATGGAGAATTAATGTACCGCGATCGTAGGTTAATTGAGGAATACGAGGCATATAGGTTTGAGTATGAGCGTATTAAGAGACTTTGTTTAACATCAGTTAGACGAATGCAGAAAATGGTAAGGAAGTGCCAAGCACTTCCTTACCATTTTCTGCCATTTGCGCCATGCACAGCACGATGCAAATGGTTATATCGAAATCAGGTTTTGTTTATAGGTAGTCCTAAAAAGTAAAGGATTTATTGTGGTAAGGATGGGCGGTGTTTCGCACTGCCTATCCTTACATGTTTATAAACTTTATTTAGATATAGGGAACTTCCTGATAATTTATTGCGTCTTCTAGTGATTTAACAGTTAAACCGCAAAAAATTTATACATAATTTATAGGTTTTCTATATTTATAAATATGTATAGAATGCAAACTAAGAAAGTTTTTAAAAACTTTTCATAAAGTGGCCACGTGAGGATTTTTTATTTATGACATTAATTCCCAAGTCGAAATCTGGTAGAGCAACTAAGCTGGCTGCCATAACCGCAACTGCGATCGCCACAACATTGGTTGGTAACGTTATAAGCTCTAGTGCTGCTCAAGCAGAAGCTCAAAGTAGTACCAACAAAGTTGTTAATGAATCTGAGTTAGTGCGATCGATCGGTAATGATCCGATGATCATGCCTATCAGTAACGAAACGCCAACATCAAACAACGCACCTATCAGTCCTAACGCCCAAATTATCCAAGCTGTTTCCGAATCAGGAACGATTAACGCTGCTCAACCTAGCGATAATCTAACGGCTCAGGGTGTTACCTCAGTCTCGCAACTGAGTGACGTTAAGCCTACAGACTGGGCATTTACAGCTTTGCAATCCCTCGTCGAACGCTATGGTTGTATTGCAGGTTACCCTGACCGTACTTTTCGTGGTAAGCAAGCAACCACCCGCTATGAATTTGCTGCGGGTTTAAATGCTTGTTTAGACAAAATCAATGAAATTATTTCTTCAGGGCTAGCCGATAAAGTTAGCAAAGAAGATCTTGCTACATTGCAAAAGCTACAGGAAGAATTTGCTGCTGAACTTGCCACCCTTAGAGGGCGTGTTGATGGACTAGAGGCAAAAACTGCGAAACTGGAAGCCCAGCAATTTTCAACGACTACTAAACTGTATGGTCAAGCGATTTTTGGATTGCAAAGCCGTTTACCTAATACTGGCAGCCTAACTCCCAGAGATGGCACCAAAAACACCCCTGACGATGCTACTAACCTCACCTTTGGCTATAACCTCCAACTGAGCTTGGTGACGCAGTTTGATAATCGCAGCATTTTGTTGACAGGCATCCAAGCAGGTAATGCGTCCACTGCTTCTACATCTTTTACTAACAACAATTTTCTTACTAATACCTACACCCGTCTGGGATATGAGCTTGATACAGGTAATACCTTCCAATTGAGTGATTTGTCCTATCGATTTTTAGTAGGCGATCGCCTTGCGGTAGTTATCGGTGCAGCAGGGGTTAGCCCATCTAGTGTATTTCGTGGTCCTAACCGCTATGAAAGTGCTGGACAAGGCCCCCTCTCTGCCTTTGCTCAGCGCAACCCGATCTTGAACTTCCCTGGACAAGCAGGGATTGGGTTTGACTGGCAAATCAGCGATAACTTCAGCTTGCAGGGGGTATATGCAGCTTCATTAGCCTCTGACCCCAACAATGGTCTAACAGGTGGTCCTTTTACCGCAGGTGTACAGCTTTCACTTACCCCCACTGATACCGTTGACCTTGCACTCTATTATCTCAATTCCTACAGTACTAATGCCAGCTTAAACACAGGTGTTGGCGATAATCTCATTGGACCAATTGGCGGTAGATTTTCCACCAATGCTTTTGGTGGTACTGTCTCGTGGCGTATTTCCCGCGCAGTGACTCTCGGAGGTTGGGCAGGTTATACCACTTCCGATGCTAGAGATGCCGTTCTTAGTGGCTCAGTCACCACATTTAACTGGATGGCATTTCTGAACTTCCCTGATCTGTTTGCTGAGGGCAACTTGGCTGGTATTTACGTGGGACAACCACCAAAAATTACCAGTAGCAACCTAACTGTTGGTGGCGTACCTTCATTGAATATCCCCAGTGCGATCGGCTTAACTGGTGTCACTCCAGGGGATTTTGGTGGACAACCTGCTAGCACAACTCATTTAGAGTTGTTTTATAGAATGCGGATAAGTGACAACATCAGCATTACCCCCGGATTGCTGTTTATCTTTAATCCTGTTCAAACCTCAGGTAGTGACACCATTACTGTTGGGGCGATTCGTACAACCTTCACTTTCTAAGACTCTGACCCTAAAAAACATGAAGAGTGTTGCTAAACGACACTTTTCATGTTTTTTGATTTGGATTTACCCCTTAAAATTCCATGAGATAGCTATTTGTGTCATGCTTTTCATGGCATGAATGGCACGAAACGGTAAGAATTGTCACGCAATTCTTACGATACTGACGATAAAACTTAATAGGTATTTTTTCAGATTGTGGATCTTTAGAAATATTAAGAAAACTTTTTGAAAATTTTGGGAACCATATAAATAGCTTAGTCGTCCAGTATGGCTAAAGACTCATTTGGGAACTATTTTTGAGATATTACGTCTCGATTCGCCTTGTTTGGCAAACAGAGTCTTACTTTCAGGATTATTTAGACATTAACCATAAATATTAAAGAGGGAAAGGAAAAATGCTAACTCGAATTAAGCGATATACATTCAACTTGGGGGCGATCGCGATTAGTTTACTAGGTGCATCTGCGATTGCTGCATCTCCATCACAGGCTCAAACTACCTCAGTACCAATTACAGGTGGTAATTTTTCGGTAAATGTAACTAGTGCAGGGGCAGTTACTAATCCTACTGGTGCAGGTATCACTGTTTTAACCCCAGTAGGGACTGCTCAAATTACGAGCCTAACTGGAACTACAGCGACGACGACAACACTTTCCGCCAATGGAGCCTTTGATATTCAAGGTACTTCTACTAATGGCTCGGTTAACTTTGACGATGGTAGAACTGCTAATTTTACCAATGCCCAAAGTACAATCAAGGGCAGTATTGATAAAGTTAATAATGCTGCCCCCACTGGCACGCAGGTCTCAGCATTAGGTGCACCTGCAACAGTGACAGGGTCAATCAAGACAGGTTCTTCGATTCAAGTACCAACATCAAGCATATCCGCTTTACCTGCTAATACAGTCATTGTCCCCATTACAGGTGGAACCTTTGACGTAACTCGTTTTGCAAGTACCACAGTTGTCAACAATAACCCAACAACCGTTCTCACTCCCTACGGCACGGCACAGCTCACTAAGTTTGAATATGCTACGCTTGACAATCTGAATGGAACTAACGTATTCAACGTTAATGATGAAGTGCGTGGAACCGCTTTAGCTTCTGGTTCAATCCCTAATAAAGTTAGCTCTTTCACCAATGCTAAGGCTGCTGTGATTGGGACTGTTACAACTGCCGCTAACAACAGCAATGGGTCTGTTAGCCTAAAAGGTAATATCACCAGTGGAAATCTGATTGTTCCCTCTTCTAGCACTACCACTTTGCCTCCAGTTAGTAGCGAAACGATTCTGATTCTGCTAAACAATCGTCAACTGTTTAAGCTGATCGGCTTGAGTCCAAGTCTACTAGCCCCTGGCAAGTCTAAATTCCTACTTGTACTAGCCAACAATTCAAGTTTGCTGAAGTATGTAGAGTCAAGAGGTTCTGAATTAGAATCCAGCGATCTAATATCCTTGGGTAATTTCAATGTTGTAGACAAATTTGTTTTCGTCAATTTCCAGAAGAAGAATGCTTATTACTTCAGCGAAGTTTCATTCCAAGCTTTATTGACTGCTCTTAGAAATTCTACTAGCAACACTTCTAGCAATACATCTACTAACACCTCAAACAACACTTCCAGTAATACATCTACTAACACATCTACCAACACCTCCACTAACACAACAACAACGACAACGAATCAAGTTGTGAGAGTTGTGTTTGTTGGTTTACCTAGCCGCCTATTTCCTGGATTTGGCACGATCGCCAAAATTGAACGTCGTGATGACTAAATCTCCCTATGAGATCTAGAACCAACGTGAGTTTGATATAGCCATTTGTACTGTGCTGTGCAAGGTGCAAAGACAATGAAATCAAGCAATATAGGCGGCACAAAGTGCCGCCTATATTGCTTGATTTCGGCAGCCTATTTCCAGATATTTTCCCAGAAAGGAGTTTCTACAGGATCAGGCAGACTAGAGAGATTCATCTTGCGGCGAATATCGGCAATATTCCAACCTGTTAAACTAGCGAGGGTTTGGGCTTCTTTTTCAAAGCGTGGACGTAATGATTTCTGATATTCTTGACCTGCATCACAGCTTGTCTCACCTTTAAATGGATGGCGCAACACATAGCGACCTTGGAAAGATTCTTGATTAGAGGTTTCCTTAAAAGTCAAGTCTTCAGGGAATTTATCACGGTTATAGCGGATATGTAGGCGCGTAATGAAAACTCGTCCATCATTTGGAGGAAAGATTGGACGAATCCGCCGACTTGAGGGCTGATTAGAATTTGGGGAATCCAGCCAAAATACACCTGCTTTGCGAAGTTCTTCCTGCGAAAGTGGCTCAGCCGAACAGGGGTCACAACTTGACATATCCCATGCATATTCTAAGAAGGCGACCTTGCGTCCTTCTTTGTTATAGGAAGTCTTGAACATGGACTTATAGAATTCGCCAAATTCATTCTTCACATAGACAGGAATATCATTACCCGATGGGACTTTAATCGTGCGATAGTTGGCGACCTCAGCTTGACCTTTGGGCGAGAGAATATAAACCAACAAATCTTGATCGCCATTGGCATTTAGCATCCCTAAACGAATAGGTAGCATGAACTTCGGCGATTCGTATGCCATCATCAGAGGACGGAGAACCTGCGAACCTGTTTTGTTCAATTCGGCAATATTCACCTTTGCCACAAAGAACTTCATGTTTTGGCGAATATAGGGCTGAAGTAATTCTTTTGCACCTTGGGGGATTTTGTAATCATTATCAATTAACCAAGCTTCTAAACCATCGGATTCCTTAGCACTGAGAATGAGAATGTCATATTCGCCGACCGAAAACTTTGCTTCAATCGTAACTTGATAATTATCACGACGTGCTTTTGCTTCCGTCATTGGCGCAGCCGCTCTTGTTGCCCCTGTTATGCCTATTCGGTCATAGGCTTCATATCTTGCACAGGGATCGGAGTCAAAATATTCCACTAGGCGAGGGGCGCTAAAGGAATCAAGGCGATCGATGATTTTCTGTTCACCAATACGAACTTGCTTTTCTTTCAGTAATACTGGCACTGGCACAACGAGAGCGAAGTCCTTCACATCACCTTGATAGTCATTCGCCATCGTCAAAACCGTGCGCTTGCCATCACGGGCAATCACCACCTGCGAAGCCTTGTTAAAGAGACTGGCATCAGCTTGGGATACATAAAATCCACAAAAGGCAAATACCGCAGGAGAATAGGCAAAGACAACTAAACAGGCAAGGGTGGTACTGATGAGTACACGCATCCAATTCAAAAAGCGTTTCATAATGTTGATAATTGCTAGAAAGACTAAATGGGTTTCTAAAATCTACTAACAAGGGGATTAAGAGCGTGTTTGAGAAGTTTTTACCCCCTCTAACTCCCCCTTACAAAGGGGGAGGATTTGAGTTCCCCCCTTTGTAAGGGGGGATTAAGGGGGGTAAAAACAGAAATTTATACTAAATAGGATGCTTCTCAAATACGCTCTAAGTCCCTTGAATGTTCATTTAGGTCTGAATGCTAAAGCGTCTTGGCAACCATTGAAATCTCGGCGCATTCCATAGGCGATCGCATAAAACCGTAAGTGGTGAGATCAGAAATAACGCATAAAACATCGCATCCGCATTAAAGAACACATTGCGGAAAATGAAAGCTAAAACCGCGATCGCTACTGCCCAAATTAATCTGGCAATCTTGGCATTGGGAATGGAACGCGGATCGGTGATCATAAACAGCGCAAACAGCAACAAAGAGCCACTAGTCAAACGATGGGCTAGCACATCCCAAGTCCAGCCCAGCCAGAGATTGCGTAATCCTTCTAATAGGGAATAGGCAACTAAAAACATGAAGCTCGTATCCCAACGCCCAACTTTTTTGAGAACGATGCCACCTAAACCAAGAAATATCAAAGCGTATAAACTATCTTCGCCCCATTGTCCGTTAGAAACCCATGCGTGATTGTCCCAAACAAAACTATCCAGCAACAAAACAACCACAATCCCAAAATTTGCGGGATTAAACCAATGCTTGCCATTGGTACGAAAAATAAATTTGCTAGCGATCGCCAAAAATGACGCACAGGCGATCGCGCCATAGCTATCAGAGCGTAGTAATAGACTTAATCCTAAAGCTGTAATCGTGGCACTCTTAAGCGATAACCAGCGTTCCTGTTTGGATGCTTCTGGTGGAAATAGGCTAACCATAGCTATTTGCGTGAGCCAACAGGTCACAAAGGTCAGCGCGATCGCCATTGGTTTCAGTGACCAATCGCGAGTACTCACACCTAAAATCAAAAATACAGATAGAAAAAGAATTTGATAATCGCGAGCATCTTTGAAAAGACTGGTGCTAACTGCGAAAAATCTGGAAAGCGATCGCGGCATCGCGAAAGGCAACTTCAATGACTGCATAGCTTTCTGATCAACAATAAAGTTTGCATCAGTATAGCCACTCAAATATTAGGAATGTTGACTGTTGCAATTTTTGTAACGATCACTCGCAATCTTATCTCTTAATGATTTCTCAAATAAGAAAGGGGTGCAACGCACCCCTTTCTTATTTCTAGGATAAAGCCTGAATGATATAGTCGAAATAAGGCTCAGCGGTGTCAGCATCTTCTTTGCTCAACAATGCGAGAGACGCATTTTTGAGAGCGCGAACTGCATCAGCCATACCAACCAAAGGAACACCGAGAGAGTTATACATTTCACGAGCGCCAATGATCCCGATTTGCTCAATCGGCTCTTTGTCACCTGCCAAGACCCCGTAGGTAACGAGGCGAATGTACCAAGTGAAGTCTCTTAGGCACTGGTTGCGTTGTTTCTGACCATAGGCATTACCACCAGGAGAGATGTAGTCGGGGTGGATTCTAAATAGTTCTGTGGTCGCTTTCTTGACGATTTTATCTTCGCTTTCTGCCAAGACTGTGGCAATCCTCACTCTTTGAGCGCCAGTAGCGAGAAAGTTCTTCACACTTTGCAACTCAGCAATGCTGGGATAACGAAGTTCTTCGTCGGCTCTTTCTAAAACTTGAATAACTACACTCATGATTAAAATAGGAAATTTAATATATTCGCCATCTAGTCTACCAAAAGCGGTGGATGAGCTAAGACTTTGTAATAAAATCACAAATCTTCACGTAACTTTACAGCGCAAAGAGCTGCGATAAAGGGGAAAGATTTTTTTGAAAAGCTTGTAAAGTAAGCTTTTCAAAAAATGTTTAGCTCTAGCAGACTCTAAATAGGACTGTATAAGAATAGTTACAATTTTAAAGCTTAGATTTTAGTTGCTTCAGTAGCATTTGTAGCTCTGTATCTAAACTGTAATCACTATGACGATCGCCATAGCGCCAGTCTTGATAAATCTGAGTAATTTGAGCGATCGCGGAAGCCTGTTGTACTGAGACGCGATCGCGCAGACTTGCTACATATTCTTGAGGGGTTTGTTGGGGAGCTTTGGGATTACCTTGTTCGGCGAGCCATTGCAACATTTGTTGATAGGTACGCTGTGGGAGTGGCATCCTTTGTAAACGACTCACTCGCCACCACCAGATCATCAATTGCCATAATGCCCAGACACCGATACTCAGACCAAAGGCGATCGCTAAACTAAAGGCTAATCCGACCCAACCCATTTCGATCAACCAATTAATCACACCACCGATAAACTTACCAATACTGTCAAATAAGTTTGCAAAGAAATTATTGACGGGACTGGGTAAGAGATTGGCAATCCAACTCCAAAAGGTTTGGATTACGCCAAAGGTGCGATTGTTTTCAATCGATGGTGGAAATAGGGGACGACCAGGGACGGGATCAAAGGCAATCCAGCCATAGATGGGAAAAAACACTTCAACCACTGATTGCGTATCTGTATTTAGCACCTCGTATAGTCCTGTAAATGGATTGAATTTCCCTGAGGCAAAGCCAACTACATAACGGGTGGGAATACCAAGCGATCGCAACATCACCGCTAGAGTAGAAACAAAATGACTCTCTTCACCTCCCCCCTGTTCTACAAATTGGGATACAAGATCACCTTTAGATTCGTCAAAGTTGAGGTTTTTTACCACAAAGTTTTGCTTGATCCCCTGTGTGAGTTGCACTGCCAGATCGTAGGGATTATTGACGGTGATCGGTTTACCTTGGTCATCCTTAGCACTAACTAACAAGTTCATCGCCTTGTCGCGCACTTGTGGTGACAAATTGGAGGGGATTTGTAAATAATAGTTACGAATTGCTCGCGGGTAAGTATTGGGCATTTGCCGCAATATTTGAGGATTGCGTTCGGTCACATTTGATATGACGGTATAGGTCATATCTTCAGGTAATGGACCAGGTCCGCGAATCATTCCTTCTAGGTCAACATCTAACTCTTCGCTAGGGAAAAAGATCCGATTAGGGACAGCCGCCGCAGGGACAAGGTTAGGAAAGTTTTGAGAGGTAATGGTATAGGTTTGAACGACCTCTTGATAATTAACGGGTTTTACCGCTTTCTCCGAACCAATAAAGGCATAGGTGGGGATTGGTAAGAAAAACTCGTAGTTGAGGGGATTCCGTTTGATGGTGCGAAGTTGCTTAGGATCGTTACGCGAAATGCGCCAGCCTTTACCCGTAAATTCGTCGTATGCCATCACGCGCCAAAATAACTCTGCTTGCGATCGCACCCGCATCACTAACTCAGGTTTGCGTTTTTTGTTAAGTTGCTTAGCCCCCGACGAAGCCGTATCTATTTCAGGAGCAAATAGCGGTGGCAACGTATCCTGATCGTTATTATCGCCAGTACCACCAGTACCACCAGTACCACCAGTACCATTATTCCCAGATTGTCTTTGTTGATTTTGCTGTTGCCTATTTAAAATGCCCCCACGAGGAATTTCGCGCTGAATCGAAAGATTGACACTGACAGGAAAGTTGCGTAGCTGAAACCCTGGTAAACGAGGCAAAAAGGCAAATATAGTTAATCCCAAGACTAAAACGATCGCCAGTAATCCTAGTAGAGGTTTTGGGGAAACTCCCATCTTTTCAGGCTGGAAACTCTGAGTTTTTACGCCTAAACGCGATCGGTGATCAAGCAATAAAATCGGTAGTCCAACGATCAAAAAGCCAATTAGCCATAGGGCAAAGATCATCGTCTGGCTCAAGGTGGCAGCAACTGCCATCAAAATCAAGCCAATTACAATCGAATAGCCCAAGTCCTTGCGGCGTGGTAAGTCAAAACTATGCAATACCTGTAGCTGAATCAGCAATCTCGCTAACAATAGTTTGGTATCTTCAGCCATGCGTAAAAGGTCGTTGAGAAAAATTACCAGCATGGCAATCATCGTAATCGCAATGAATAACTTGACCAGTACATTGCGTTTGCGTCTGGCATACCATGCCCATACCGCGCCGATCGCACTGAGGGGAATTGCCCAAATACTGTTATTCGTACTTGCTACTGCATCGATCGCACCAATGCTGATAAATACAAAAACTTGCACCAGTACCCGCAACGGAATCGAGTCCTCAACCCCTTTGACTGTAAATTCTGAGGCTTGTCGCAATTTATCAAAGGCACTAGTCTTTGACCGAGGCTTTGACTGAGGATCTAATTGGGGCTGCCGAATCGTATCCATAAGCGCTGTAAAAAATTTAGAGGAGATGGCACACAAAGCACACCCCTCTACTCTAACGCGATCGCATGGTTTTCATTTCGCTATTTGTTTTTCTGCTTTCGACACAGAAGTAAATCATTGGGGATCGCTATCAGGGACAAAAACTGTGGCGCACGCTGCGCGTGCACCACAGTTTTTTTAGTAGATTAAAAAGGCTATATTCTTTTACACTATTGATTATTGATTTGTTATAAATTCTTTGATTTTTTATAGTGATCTCCAGTCATGTTAAGACTAAAACAAAAAACAAAAGAGAGTTACCGTGCTTTGCGCGGTAACTCTCTTTTGTTTTTATAGCTAATAACCTGTGGGGGGATGTTGGCTACTCAAGGGATGGTTGCTCTTGAGTATTGAATTACTAAATACTTCATGAGGCATAAATCCTATGCAGAGATCTCTAGTAACTGCAAGTACAAGCGATCGCCTATTTGTTCTTGAGCGTTTTGGCATATCTTCTATTGGTGCTAGATTATTTTTAGCTGTGATGCTCCCCTTTTGTATTGGATTAGCGGGCTTGGGGGTTGTACTGTACAAAAGTTTTGAGAATGACAAGTTACTCCACCTCAAAATAGATACAGATATTACCGTCAGGGAATTAGATGCCGAAATCCGCACCAGTGAAAGCTTTTTAAAGAGTCTCGTGGTGACAACTACGTTCTTACAAGATAGTGGAGAGCGATCTCCTACAGCCTATGAAAAATTAGTTGTGGCATTTATGGCTGCTCGTCCCAAGCTAATTACAGGCTTTGGAATTATGCAGCTTCCTCAAGGTTTAGTAGATCGGCAGTGGTTTGGCTCTTATATCGAAGAAACTCAACCCAACCGTGGAGTCACCTTATCCAATGATCCTAAATATAGTTTGGTCGAACTTTGGCAAGTGGATAAATATCCTGAACTGCAATACTACAAAGATGCAGTAAAGGCTAACCGTTACTTTTGGTCAAAACCATACATTAACGATGTTTATCCCATTCCATTAATGACTTTCTCAGGACCTATTCGCGATCGCAATGGCAACTTGATTGCGGTGATGAATGGTGACATTAATATTCGGGATCTCAGTAGTAATAGTCGCAGTGACTTAAGCAATAATGATTACACAGCCCTAGTTACAGAAGATGGAACCTTCCTTAGTTATACTCCCGATTCTACTAAAGCATCTAAATTAGAAAATATTGAGTCGATTCCTACTTTAAAGTCTGTTTGGAAGGATATACGCCAAGAAATATTGCAGGGAAAGTCTCAAGGTTATTTACGATCAGATTTAACTAAAAGTTATTGGGTTTATCAAAAAGTGCCTAGCACTGATTGGATTATGCTCAAAGCTGTTTCCTATAGAGATGTGATTAAACCTGCTCTATTGATTTCCCTTAGCGCAACCTTCTCTGCTGGAACTATCTTGTCGATCGTGATTTTTCTATTTGTACGTTCTCTCAATCGGCGATTAAAGCCGATTTTGGATGTTTGTGATGCCACTCTATCGGATGAAGAAACGCCAATTCACTCCGATGATGAAATCAATCATTTATCGAATGCATTTTTTAGCATGATCAAGCGTCAAAATAGTCTTTTGGAGCAGTTAAAACTAACTAACAACCATTTGATTGAGTCAAATCGTCTTAAAGATAGTTTTCTGGCGAATATGAGCCATGAGTTGCGTACTCCTCTAAATGCGATCTTGGGTTTGAACGAGGGATTGCAGGAAGAGATTTTTGGGGAATTAAATGAGAAACAACTGAGCGTATTACAGACTATTGAGGTTAGCAGCAACCATTTATTAAATTTGATCAATGATATCTTAGACCTAGCTAAAATAGAGTCTGAGCAAATCAAGCTGGATTATAAACCAACATCAATTAGTCTCCTCTGTGAAACTAGTTTGACATTTGTGAGTCAACAAGCACTTCAAAAGCGCATTCAGATCAGTTGTGTTTTGGATGATGATCTTCCAGAATTGCTAATAGATGAGCGGCGAATCCTTCAAGTATTAATTAATTTACTCAATAATGCGGTCAAGTTTACTCCAGAGGGTGGCAATATTACCTTAGAAGTTCGGAATCAGGAATCTGATTCTTGTATTCTATTTTCAATCACTGATACAGGTATTGGCATTTCTCCAGAAAATATTAAAAAGCTTTTTCAACCCTTTATTCAAATCGATGGCAGCTTAAATCGCCAATATGAAGGAACTGGTTTAGGCTTAGCTTTAGCTAAAAGGATTGTCGAGCTACACAATGGCAAGATCGGGCTAACCAGTACGCTAGGAGTTGGTAGCTGTTTTACAATCGAACTTCCATATCTGCAAAAGGAATCGTTACCTGAATTGTTAAGTAACGTCAGTTCAGGTTAAGCTGGCACATTTTAAAAGCCCAAAAGCAAAAGCTTTGCGTAGCAAGGCTTTTGCTTTTGGGCTTTGAGAGAGAGTTTACTATGCAAACCCTCTCTCAAAGCCCATTTCAAATTATTCCGAACTCGCGTTAAATAGCTCAGCAGTAGTAAACCAAAGCTAGATTGATGTGCCGACCATCATGCGATCGGCACATCAATCTGGAGAGGCGATCGCTAATAAGTTTAGTTACTGACTAAGCCCCTAGCTTTGGCACAATTAAGTATTATGGTAATCGCGCATTCTTGATATGACATCAGATCCATGACCCAAATAATTTCTTTCAAACTGTCCGAACTCGCAGCCGAGTTTGCTGCCACCCTGCCCGAATGTAAATTTGAATCCGATGGTACTGATCCGATCATTACAGGTGTAGCTGCAATCGATAAGGCACAGGCTGGAGAAATTACCTTTGTGTCCTCATCTAAATTTGTTGCTCGTCTCAAGGATACTCAAGCTAGCGCTGTGATTCTTGATCAAAAAACGCCATCACCTTTGCCCTGCATCCGTACCACCTATCCCCGTATTCTTTTTGCTAAGGTTCTCGAAAAGTTTTATCAACCGCCTACTCCTCCCGTTGGTATCCATCCTACAGCAATCTTGGGTGAGGGGGTGGAGCTAGGAACCAATGTGGCGATCGCTCCCTATGTTGTAATTAGCGATCGCGTCAAAATTGGTGATAATGCCACGATTTATCCCCATGTCACAATTTATAACGATGTTGTAATTGGGGCAAATACAACTATTCATGCGAATTGTGTAATTGGCGATCGCACGCAAATCGGTGCAAATTGTCTATTCCATCCCAGTACTGTGCTAGGTGGTGATGGCTTTGGTTTCGAGATCTCGCCCAATGGCACTTGGTACAAGGTTCCGCAAATCGGTCATGTGATCATCGAGGATAATGTCGAACTTGGTTGTTCCTGTGCCGTTGACCGTCCCGCCGTGGGTGTAACCATCATTCATAAAGGAGTAAAGCTAGATAACTTCGTACAGATTGGACATGGGGTAGAAGTGGGAGCGCATTCTGTTCTAGCTGCACAGGTAGGATTAGCAGGGGGTGTTACCCTCGGTCATCATGTGGTCATGGCAGGACAGGTGGGTGCAGCTAATCATATTCATATCGGTGATGGTGCAATCATCGGGGCAAAGTCGGGCATTGCTGGTGATGTATCCGCAGGTGTGACGATGATGGGGTATCCTGTCGTTCCCGAAAAGGACTGGAAACGCATTGTTATTTCTGAGCGTCAACTTCCTGATTTACTGCACACGGTTCGCAAATTAGAAAAGAGAATTGCGGAACTAGAGGCAAAGCTTGGGGAATAACAAAGTGAGGAGGAGTTAGAGCTATGCCCTAACTCCTCATTTTGTGATTGATGTTTTGCAAACGGTTAATTTTTCGTGTATTTTGATTGGCACGATCACACTTTGTTTCTGTGATTTTATCTGTTGGTTAAGAGGATCTCCTGTATGCGGTGCAAGCCTAGTTTCTTCAGTGCGATCGCCACAAGTATGATGATTTTGGCGATCTCTCCGCCGATCTCGGCAAGTCCATTGCCACTATTTGTGCAGGATCAGAATTGGAAACTTAGCCAACAGGATAGCAACTTACCGCAGACAGCAACATTAATCTACGTTGCCCCACGTCCTAATGCCAATGGGGATGGCTCACCGAATAATCCCTATCCATCGATCGCTGCCGCCCTTGCCACTAAGCCTGTAGCAGGGACAGTGATCCAGCTACAGCAGGGAACCTACAGTGCTGAGACAGGAGAATCCTTTCCGATTAAACTACCCGCAGGTGTGACCCTCCGAGGCGAGCCAACGGTTAGAGGGGTGAATACCTTTATTAATGGCGGCGGCAAATTTATTAGTAATTCCTTTGCCAGCCAAAATATTGCAATTCTGGCGAATGATGATGTCAGTATTGAAGGACTTACCCTCACCAATCCCAATACTAGAGGTACTGCGGTTTGGGTTGAGACGGGAAAGAGGGTGGTAATCAGCAATAATACCTTTACCAATAGCGATCGCGAAGGTGTCTTTCTGACGGGTACTGCCAATGCCAACATTAGTGACAATGTCTTTAGAAAAAACGGGGCAAATGGACTTTCGGCAGTTGGTAGTAGTACGGGCGATATTCGGAATAATATTTTTGAGAGTACGGGCTTTGGACTAGCGATCGGGCAGAAGTCGAGTGTGAATGTCAGCAATAACAATATTCTCAATAATGTTGATGGAATTGTTATTTCTAATCTTTCGGCTCCTACTTTGCGAAATAATCTGATTTCCGACAATCAGCGCAATGGCATTGTCATTCTCAAAGATCGCAAAGGCTATCCCACTCCTGACTTAGGAACTTCATCCAATTTAGGTAAAAATACTTTCCGTAATAATCTTGGCAAAGATCTCAACAATAATTCGGGAGTAACCCAAGTTGCCGTCGGCAATGAACTCGATCCTAAAAAAATTGCAGGTGAGATTGCTTTTAGTGGGGAATCCCCAACGGCTCCTGCACCTCAGATTGCGAGTAGTTCTGTTCCAATAGTTACACCATCGCGATCGCTAGTCCCTAGCACTACCTCAACTACTATATCTAATCCTAGTAATAATCCCAACACCGTTGATAATGTAGAAATCACGCGATCGCCCCAACCAAGTTTTAATCGCCCTACCACGCCCCCAACCGTATTACCACCATCTAGCAATAGCGTACTAATCGAACCTTTGCCAGATGTGCCACAGCAAAGTGTAGAGACTCAACCTAGTACATCCTCCAATGCGCCAACTCCTCAGACATCAGCTCTAGCTGCTACGCCAAAGCCATCTACTACAACATCCACGCCAACATCAACAAGTGTTTCTCAAAATCCCACTGATATTTTGATTGATCGCGATCCCATTCCTGTAGTGCCACCCCAGCCAGTGACGCTACCTCAGTCCAAATTTATTCCCAGCACTCCACCACAAGTATCTCCTACCAATCCGACTCCAACCCCTGTCTACATTCCACCAAATCCAACTACACCAACCACCGTCAACAGTACTTCTACCTACATTCCACCAAATCCTATTCCTTATAATTCTAAAGTTGCGGCACTAGTTCCCCCACCAGCGATCGATACTGCTCCCTATCTCGTAGTGATTCCATCCTCAGATAGTGAAGTTCTTAGTCGAGTGCGAAGTGTTGTCCCATCTGCAAAAGTTATTCCTTCCCGTTTCGGAAATATCATCATGGTGCAAGGATATCCCGATCGCGATCGCGCTGAAGTCTTAAAAACAATTATGCGATCGGAAATAGGTCTCGATGCCCGTGTAGTTCATCAAAATAACCTATAAAAGAGAATAGTTTGCCTTGTAAACTATTCTCTTTCTTGTAATTAGCAAAGGTAATCAACCATCATGCAAGAAACACTAGATCAAAATCCAGCCATGTCTGAGCCGATGATTGTCGCGCAAAATGTTCATAAATGGTATGGCAACTTTCATGTTCTCAAAGGTGTAAGTCTGACTGTAAATCGTGGTGAAGTTGTTGTCATCATGGGACCTTCTGGTTCAGGCAAATCCACTTTCGCTAGAACTTTTAATGCCTTGGAAGAATATCAACAGGGTAAGATCTTCATTGATGGATTTGAGTTGTCGCCAGAGAATCATCGCAATATCGATGCCATCCGCCGTGAAGTGGGGATGGTATTTCAGCAATTTAATCTCTTCCCTCATCTCACGGTTTTCCAGAATATTACCCTCGCACCATCATGGGTTCGTAAATGGTCAAAGACCAAAGCGTCTGAAGTTGCCACCCAGTTATTAGAGAGAGTTGGTATTGCTCAGCAAGCCCATAAGTATCCCTTACAGCTATCGGGTGGACAGCAACAACGGGTGGCGATCGCCAGAGCCTTGGCAATGCAACCCAAAATCATGCTCTTCGATGAACCGACATCTGCCCTCGATCCTGAAATGGTGCGCGAAGTTTTAGATGTGATGCGATCGCTAGCAGATTCGGGAATGACGATGGTGGTAGTGACGCACGAGGTCGGCTTTGCCCGTGAAGTCGCGGATCGCATTGTATTTATGGATGGTGGTGTAATCGTCGAGGAGGCAACCCCTGAAGAGTTTTTCCAAAATCCTAAAGAAGAACGCACAAAGAAATTCTTGTCACAGATTTTATAGCATTTATCTAACACGAGTTTCGGACGGATTACGAATTCATTAAAGAATAGATTTACTTAAAGAAAAAACAGCAAAACCAATCATAAATGATACTTCTGCTGTTTTAGTTTCTAGATTTTAAGTAATTGCTCAACCTAAAGCAAGCAATGATTTGAGAGGATTCAAAGCGATAAGAATCGACTCAAAAGCAGAGAAGCCTTGTCTTTTTCCAGTATTGACAATCGAGCGAACAGCCGCAAATAAGTCACGTCCCCAATCAGAGCGAAACCCATTCGTAACTTTTCTAAAAATGAGACTCCAACGCAAAGCCTGTTCGCTAGAGTTATTAGTCGGTGGGATCGTGGGGTCATCCAAAAACAGAAATAAGTTTTCTCGTAACTCCAGATAACGTTTCTGTAATCTCAGTCCATCTTCTTGAGTGGGTAACAGAGAGAGAATACTGTCGAGATCTCGAAACAATCGACATCGGTATTGGTAACGGGTAGAGTCAGCTAAATCCGACCATCGCCTTCGCAGCACCAAAGCTCGTAGCAGCAGTTTTTTCATCCTGCCAGAGAAAATATGGTCTCCTGCATCAATTCCATACTGACAATCTCTGAGTTGATGGGCAAGACAAACTTGCCATGCTGTCGCTGGATTGGTCTTTTGGGCGCTAAACAAATCTGATACCCATACCTCTGGTTGATGCTCTGCCATTACTTCGGTGATGACATCTCCACCTCTAGAAGGTCGGATGATATGAAAACATACTTGCTCATTCTGGAATACCCATTCCCATTGATTTTTGCCATTAATCGAGAGTGTAAAGTGAAGTGTGTAAAGTCTGGGATATATACAGAGAGATGATCTAGACACACAATTACCAACACTAAAACTGATGAATATACGCAAAGAATTGCTCGACGAATTGCTGCAAGAATGTAAAACACCACCTGACCTATTCGGAGAAGGAGGCATTCTGAAACAACTGACAACCGCGTTGGTGGAGAGAGCATTGGAAGCAGAACTATCAACCCATCTGGGATACGGTAAGCACGAACCTAGACCAGAAGGACAAACCAACAGTCGCAACGGTTATAGCCAGAAAAAAGTGCAAGGTGACTTTGGCGTAGCCGAAATCGCAGTCCCCCGAGATCGGCAAGGGGAGTTTGAACCGCAGATGGTGAAGAAAGGACAAAGTCGCTTGTCAAGACTAGATGAAAAGATCATTGCTCTCTACGCACGAGGTATGAGTGTCAGGGATATTCAAGCCCAGTTGCAAGAAATGTATGGTGTTGAAGTATCACCAACACTTATTTCCAATGTTACAGATGCAGTAATTGACGAGGTGAAGCAATGGCAAAACCGTCCCCTTGAAGCAGTCTATCCAATCGTCTTTCTGGACTGTCTAGTCATCAAAGTCCGAGACAATGGCAGAGTGATTAACAAATCCTTGTACTTTGCCTTGGGCGTGAATATGGACGGGTACAAGGAATTACTGGGTATGTGGATTTCTCCGAATGAAGGTGCGAAATTCTGGTTGTCAGTACTCACCGAAATTCACAACCGTGGGGTCAAAGATATTTTGATTGCCTGTGTCGATGGCTTGACTGGTTTCCCTAATGCGATTGAGACGGTATTTCCTAAAACTCAGGTGCAGTTATGCATTGTCCACATGGTCAGAAACTCGGTCGCTTTTGTACCTTGGCAACAACGCAAGCAAGTTTGTGCTGACCTCAAGGCTATTTATAGCGCGGCGACGGAATCGGAGGCTGAGTTTAATCTCGAACTCTTTGCTGAAAAGTGGGACAAGCAATATCCATCAATCTCCAAGTCTTGGCGCAGTCATTGGGCAAACATTATCCCCTTCTTTGCTTTCCCGACCGAGATTCGCAGGGCGATTTATACCACCAATGCGATTGAGTCGATGAACAGTAGTTTGCGGAAGGTGATTAAATCCCAACAGATTTTTCCCTCTGATGATGCTGCTTTCAAGCTCGTTTATTTAGCAATGCGGAATATCTCGAAGAAGTGGACGATGCCGATTCGTGATTGGAAACCTGCTCTTAATCGCTTTGCCATCCTCTTCGAGGATCGTCTCCACGTCTAGCTTCTAGACTTTACACATTTTACTTGACAATCTCGGTTCTCAAACTTAATTCTAAACTCAATCATTTTGCTCTCAAATCCAAGTTATATATCAAGGCTTTGCAGCAATCTTACTTGGAATGGCACTCCCTGAAACCTTTTTAGACTTCTGCGTAATATGAGTTTAGTGACTGAGGTGAATTTGTTGGGCTGACTTGCCATTGCGAGAAAACCTAGTCCTGCTAGGGCGCAATTGAGAGTATAGCAGTCATCTCCAATATCCCCTTCACGCAAAGTCCGCGAGATGGGGAAAGGCAATGGTGCGGGTTGATAAGGAGATTCTTCTGCCTCAAGACTTTCTATTGGCGCAACTCCTGCGATAGTAGCAGGAAATCCATCTTGCCGAAATAGGGCTTCTTCATCGTTGCGACGATTGATCAATCCTTGAAAAGGTCTTCCATTGGCATTGATCCAGCGATCGAATTCTTGAGCGGCTCCTTCATAATCTCCTCGATTTAGTTTGCGAAGTAGCGTGGATGTTTTAAATCCACCTTCTTCTGTACCAACATTGTAAGCAAAGGAAACAATGGCATCAAACATACATTGCTTGAGGGTAACTTTGCAAAGCTGATCAATACGCTTTGCTTTTTCTTCCACTTCAGCTTGCAGCCAGCGTAGGGCAGTTGATTCTGTAATCACATCGCCTTCGCGGACAGGTCTACTTTCATCCAAGTTAGCGATCGAACCATAGCCAATTGTCCAAATACCAATAGGATCGCGGTAAGCTTCAATCAATCCATCGGCGCGTAAGCGATGTAGTCCTTCCCACTTCTTGATCAATGCTAGACATTCTATACTTGGGTTCATGATAGATTCTCCTAATTTGTATTGTTTAATCTTGTCGGTCGTGAAATAAAGCTCGTCTCAAAAGGAGGAGAACGAACTTTATAGTTCCAGTATTTATTTAGTGCTAACATTTTGTGTAAAAACCTGCTTTGATAGGAACGTGACAATCAATCTCAGAATCAGCTTTTGTCCTTTCAATAAGGAGTGGAGACGACATGATTGTCTCAAATGCATATGGAAATGTGAAACCTCTAGCAGCAAATAATTTGGCAGGATTAGGGGTTGTTCTTGTTTCAACATTGAGAGAGATTTTTGCATTGCCAATTCTAGTAATTGCAAGTTTTAATGCCTGATCCAAAGATTGAGATTTAGTTGAAGGTTGTATGCTGATTAAACCTGTAATGGGAAAAATGGCAAAAACAACAAATGGAAAAAGTGCAAATTTTTTCTGTGCAAAGCTGTACATGGATTGCGTCCTTGTAATGTTCAAATTATTAAGATTAGAATTTGTCCTAGATATAGACACGCCGCAGAAAATGCGGCATGTCTTCATATTTCTACAGAATCAAACCTGTACAAGAAGTGGGGTATTTCCCAGCGACAAGAGTAGTTGCATCAGCATTGTTTGCGGAAATCTGTCGTCCAATACCACCACCTGGTCCACGTTCACGATAGCGTCCAGCAATCAAATCATTAGTCTCGGCTCTATCAGTTTTAGAAACTCCTCCGACTTGAAGAATCGTCTGTAGAGAACTTGACTTAAAATCAGGACAGTGAATCATGGGGCATAGTTTTGGCGGAACAGGATTGCCATTGCAAGTACAACTGATAGGTTTAGCGGGTTTGCGCGGATTTGTCTCCCAATCTGGAATAGGTTTGTAAGCGTAGGCAGAGCCTGTAGATGTGATGATTGAGAGAAGTAGTGTTGTTGCAAACGAGCTTTTGAGTAGAGCGAAATTCATGGATGACTCCTTATAGTGTTTTTGTTTTGATATGGAACGTTTTTTGCCTCTATCCATGCCATCAATATCTCAAATCCATCCAAAATAAGCGATGGGGATAAGTTCAGTAGTTAATGAAGTCAAAAGGTAAGTTAAGTTCAGGTAACCTATGAAAATCAGCAACATTCATACATAGACAAAAGGAAAGAAATAGTTTTGAAAAAACTTGCTAAGCAAAGAATAGAAAACTTGAAATTTTTTTCTAGTGATCCAGTATTGACTATAGATTTAGTCAATACTGGATCAAGATTTTAGACGGTTGTACCATTCTATCTTTGATTTTTTGCTCTGTACTTGGAGGATTTTGTTATTGAGTATTACTTAACCTACGGGATGAAACGTGAATGGATAAACATTCTAATCGCCTTAAGTTGAAAATAGCGGTTTTTCATTTGACTGGTTACATATAAAACTGTCTCTACAGAGCTGTTGGAGATAAGTTGCTTTGACCATATTCATCTGAAAACCGCTATAGTTCATGATTTAGCTAGATAACTGTGCAGATTGACATCTCACAAGAAAGAACTAATAATTCGTCGAACCTCTCCTGCTGTTACGCACAAGCTTGGGCTGCCGATCACACTAGGCCCTCGAACACAAAGTTTAGTCCTGTCTCCAATTGACCTGTTGTCTAAAGGATTGTATCTCGTTTCAATCCATGTCTGAAGACTGTAAGGAATGCCTAGAGGGACACCCCACTGCTGCTTAGGTTTGTGCTTGTGATGAATTAGTACTTTTACGTACAAATCTCTACCCTCAATGCGCAGAGCTTCAATCTTGGCAGATCCTTGGTTGCCCTGCGCCAGTTTCTTGAGATAACCTTCAAGTTCTCCAATAATCCGATTTCTTACCGACGGCAACTTAGAGACCCAGTTTGGGGCAACACTGACGCGGATTGGCTGAGGGTTTAGGCTCAAATTAGCAGATCCAATATCAAGTGATGGTTGAGATGATGTCATCAGGTTAGTAGCCAAATCACTTTGTGTATTTGTCGCTAAAGATGGTGAGGCAACAAGCAAAGAACTAGATGCAATAATTACAGAAAAACTGCGTTGAAATAGAAGTCTCATTGGAATCTCTTTAATTGAACTTGGTTGACAAATGCTAGTTTCCTATAGCTAACTCAATAGGTCGATGGAGATAAGTTCAGTAGTTAGTAAGGTAAAAAGGTAAGTAAAGTTCAGGTATACTTACCAAATTAATCCCTAATCAGTCCCTAGGCTTTATGGACAAAGATGTTGATTTGATTACCAATATTGCTGATGTAGCCCTTTTTGCAAAAGTGGGCAAAGGGCTGAATGATATGGAGAAACGAGTACTTGAAGGTGCAATAGTAGGACAAACCTATGAAGAAATTGCAGATAGCGCTCGACCTAAAAAATATATTTCCCCAGATTATTTAAAAAAAGATATTGGTCCAAAGCTTTGGAAATCTATATCGAATGCTTTAGGTGAACCAGTTAGCAAAACTAATTTTAAAGCTGCACTAGAAAGATTTTATCGACTACACCCTGAACTTTTTGCAAGCGATGATAATAAGAAAGTTTCCGATCGCAACACTTGGTTTGGTTTACCTGATCGCGATAATTTTTACGGTAGAGCAGAGGAAATCGCGACCTTAGAGCAGTGGGTTGTCACAGAGCAATGTCGATTGGTGGCGATAGTGGGTATGGGTGGTATGGGGAAGAGTTTGATCGCTCTTCAAACTACACATCAAATAGGTCAAGGGTTTGATTATGTGATTTGGCGATCGCTACGTGATGCTCCTCCCCTTTCAGAAATACTGACCGAAATTGTAAGTATTCTCTCTAATCAAGTTGAAGCAAGATTACCCGATATACCAGAGCAGCAAGTTGCCAAACTTTTAGAGTATGTACGCCAATCGAAATGCTTATTGATCTTAGATAATTTTGAATCAGTTTTTCAGAGTGGAACTCGTGCTGGTCAATATCGAGATGGCTACGAAATCTATGGACACTTGCTCTCAAGATTTAGTGAGGTGGATCATCATAGTTGCTTAGTCATAACTAGTCGAGAGGCTCCTAAAGAGATTACTGGTATCGTTGAAAGGACGCGGGTGCGATCGCTTCCTCTAAGTGGACTAAGCCAATCTGAAGGTTTGCCAATCTTGACGAATAGCCAATGTTTTAGCAGTAGTGATGCAGAGTGGCAGGAGATTTTTCACTATTGTAGTGGTAGTCCGTTTGCCCTAAAAATATTAGCTTCGGAGACTCAAGAACTGTTTGATGGAGATATTTCTAGCTTTTTAGCTTTAGCCCCAAAAAGTGGATTCCAGATTGAAAGAATTCAAGACCTATTAGAAAAACAGTTTTCCCGATTGTCTGTGCCCGAACAATGTGTGATCTACTGGTTAGCGATCGAGCGCGAACCAGTTGCGATCGCGCAATTAGAATCCAACATTGTTTCTGAATTTATCAAAAAGCAATTGCTTACAGCAGTGCAATCCTTAAAAAGAAGAAGCCTGATTGAGGGAAACAGTGGGCTTTGGTCATTGCAACCAGTAATGATGGAATTCATCACTGATAAGTTTGTGCAGAAGGTAGTGTGCGAGTTAATTAGCTTACAACCAGATTTTCTGGAACATTATGCACTTCTCAAAGCCCAAAGCAAAGACTATATCCGTCAAGCCCAAGTACGCTCTATTCTTGAAGCGATTAGCGATCGACTGCTACTCGAATTAGGCGATAAATTTGCCATAGAAACCCAAATTCAGTCCTTACTTGCCAAACAACGTAAAGCAGCTCCTACGCAATCAGGTTACTTAGCAGGAAATTTAATCAACTTGCTTTGTCATCTAAACTTCAATTTGGATGGTTATGACTTTTCATATCTCCACATTCGACAAGCATATTTGCAATCCGTAAATCTTCCAAACACTAATTTTACCTCAGCAAATTTTGAAGAAGTTGTCTTCACACAAGCATTTGGCATGGTTCTATCAGTGGTTTATCATCCTGAAGGTTCTATCTTGGCTACAGGAAATGTAAACTGTGAAATTTATCTTTGGCGGATCACCGATGGACAACAAATTGGTAAACTATGTGGACATATAAATTGGGTGCGCGGGTTGGTATTTAGTCCTGATGGAAGCTTACTGGCAAGCGGCTCAGATGATGGAACAGTAAGGATTTGGGATTGGCAGAATGGTACTTGCCTCTATGTACTTGGAGATAATTTGCGTTCCATGTGTTTTAGTCCAAATGGACAGTTTCTAGTTACTACCAGCGAACGAGAGATCCAAATTCGGAGACTAGAAGATGGTTGCCAGTTATATACATTACAAGGACATGAACATTGGGTAATGGGTGCTTGTTTTCATCCTGATGGAAAGCTTTTGGCTAGTGGGAGTAGTGATTGTACAATTCGGATCTGGGACTTGGAGAGGAGAGAATGCTTACACGTTCTGAGAGGACATGAAAGTTGGGTCATTCCTGCAACATTTAGCCCTGATGGAAGTTTAGTGTTAAGTAGCAGTTTTGACCGCACCATCCGTTTGTGGCATTCACAAGATGGTGAATGTCTTACCACACTAAATGGACATGAAGGTTGGATATGGATCGCAATTTTTAGCCCCGATGGCAAATTGGTTGCTAGTTGTAGCGAGGATCGCACAATCAAGATATGGGATTATGCCAACGAAAAGTGTATTCGTACAATTGCGGAACATCAACATCGTATTTGGTCGATCTCGATTAGTCCTGATAGCCAGACAGTGGCTAGTGCTAGTGAAGATCAAACAGTAAAGTTATGGGACATCAATAGCGGAAAATGTGTCCGAACAATTTTAGGCTATGCCAATCCTATTTTTGCCGCCATGTTCTCACCTGACGGAACCACAATTGCTACTGGACACATTGATGGGTATGTGCGGATTTGGAATACTCAGACTTCTAAGTGCCTCCATAAACTCTTTCACGAACAGCGCGGCGTTACGACTACTACTTTCCATCCTAAACAAGCTCTACTAGCTAGTGGAGGACAGGATGGCACAATTCGGATTTGGCAACTTGACACATTACAATGTATACATCTCTTGAAAGGACATAGCGATCGCGTAAATGCCTTGGTATATAGTAACGATGCACAGATAATCGCTAGTAGCAGCTTTGATCATACTATTAAAATCTGGAATGCCGAAACTGGTGGACTAGTGCATACTTTTCAAGATCACACAGATAGAATCGGCGCGATCGCATTTCATCCACAACAATCATTGCTTATCAGTGCTAGTGAAGATAAAACAGCAAAGATCTGGGACATTAAACTTGGTAAGTGCATACAAACATTAACAGGACATACTAATCGACTTACTTCTGTTGCTATTCATCCTCATAGTTGCAATATTGCTACTGGTGGATTAGATAACTTAATAATTATTTGGGATGAACCAGGTAAGCAAATTCATCAGTTATCTGGGCACACGGGATGGGTTCTTTCTTTAGCATTTAGCCCTGATGGAAAATGGTTGGCTAGTTGTGGATGCGATCGCACGATCAAGCTATGGAATACAGAATCTTGGCGTTGTTACAAAACTCTACATGGACACGAGAATTGGGTTTTACAAGTTAGTTTTAGTCCAAATAGCCAATTTCTCGTAAGTGCTAGCGAAGATGAAACAGTTAAAGTATGGAATATTGCTCAAGAAACCTGTAATCTTACATTACGAGTTCCCAGACCTTATGAAGGCATGAAGCTGACAGGATCCACTGGAATAACTTCCGCCCAAAAAACTATGCTGAGCAGTTTAGGAGCTTTGTGATATGACAAACATTCCCCACGTACCAAACTCTGCTACAAAAACTAGTCGAGTTGAGCAAGAAATACAATTAGATTGTTGTCAGCACAATCCAGACGATCTGTACAAGCCTATCAAATACAATTCTCCTTATCAGAATGAGAAATTCCCAGAAGGATTTGAGGGGCTACATGGTTATGCTTTCTTTGTAGGCGCACTGTTTCAAAGCGCAAAGAAGCCAAAGGAATACGGCACACAGCTTTATACTGGCGATGGCATGGTTTATCGATTGGGTTTTGAGAAGGGGCAATCCACACTTAAAACGCGCATTATGAAAACTCCTTGCTACTATGCCGATCTGGCGATTCAGCATTATTGCTCTGGAGGCGATCAATTACCAAAAAGTTGGTTTGCTAAAAAGCATCCTTTGTTTAGCTATTGGGAATCTTTTCGAAATGGCGGACAAGTGCGATCCAGTTTGACTCTGGGCGCTCGCAATCAACTAAATACAGCTTTTTTGCATCTAGGAGATCGCCTCTGGGTCACGATTGACGGAGGTCGTCCCCATGAAATCGATCCTGATTCTCTAGAATTAATAGAACCAATGGGTTTAATTAAAGATTGGTTAGGTATTTTTCCTATTAATTCAAGTAAAACTATCTTTGATGCACATATCAACTCAGCGCATCCAGCAGTAGATCTGTCAAAATTAGATAGTAAATCAAAAGACCAAGAAATATATACAACTAACTATTCAACAGGATATAACGGTTGGGGTAGCAAAACTGTTAATCTTTTGTTTGACAAATTGTCGAAGTGTATTGCCACAAAAGAGCTAGAAAAAGAACAACTATTTGGGAGATATACTGATCTCCTTCGGTATTGCCCAAATCAAAAAACACTTGAACGTTGGCGACTATATCTACCCGATGGAAACCCTGTCATCGTCCAGCAGTCGTTACACCAGCTTGCGATCACAGAAAATCACATCATCGTGGCAGATATCTCATTTCAGATGGAGTTTTCTCAGGTTTTTGCCCCTTTTCTCTTTGGTTTTCTCAAACTTCCAATATTTAATAAGAACTATTTTAAATGGTTAGGCTCATTGATTCAATCAGTTTTCTTACAGCCAATCCCACCCGCGCTCTTTAACAATCTTTATATTATCAAACGGGATCAGTTGCAAGAAAATGGTGGGACAATAAAAGATCCAAAGCGTCTAGAAGTTCAACAAGTAAAAATCCCTCTAGAAATCTCTCACTTTGCGGCGGACTATAGTGATTCCGAAGATAAAATTACATTACACATTGGGCATAGCATTGGTTGGGATGTAACCGAATGGATCACTCGTTATGATTCCAATATCCCATCAAAACCACACTTGCGAAATCAACCAAATGAACTTGAAGGAATGATGGTTGGAACTCTTGATTTAGGATGTTTTGGTCGCTATGTAATTAACACTCAGACAAGCAAAATTGAAGAATCTCAGCATGTCCTTGACTGGAATTCCACATGGGCACCGACAGTATATACTCACTACGATCTTTGTCGAGATGATCTAGGGAAATCATCAGAAACTATCGTCAAAAATATCTACTGGATGTCTTGGGGCTTTTCATGGGAATTAATTCCTGAAAGAATTTATAAGGAATTCAAAGACAGAAAGCGCAGAGTTGTTTGTTTTGAGGATCTACCAAAAGACAATAAACCTGCCACACTTCTAAGACTTGATACGCAAGCAATGAAGATTGAAGATCAATATGCTTTTCCAGCAGGATACTTTGCTTGTTCACCACAATTTATTCCAAGTTCACTACCCTGCCCATCTGAACGAGATCCTTCGGTTCATGGATTTATTGCTTGTATTGTGATTGCTGACGACGATCCAGAAAATCCCCAACACGCTAAAGATGAATTTTGGGTTTTTGATGCTAATGACTTTAAGAAAGCACCTCTCCGTCTATGCTCTAAAGATCCTCAGCCTTTAAATTTAGCTCTAGCTCTACATACAACATGGCTACATGGTATATATCCTAAACCTGAAGATAAAGAACGCATACACCAAATTTCACTGGCAGAAAGAAGGTCTGCTAGAGAAAAATTTGTTAAACAAGACTATGAAAATATCCTTGACAGTATCAAGGGAAACAGAAAAGAAATTCTGAGAGAATTGTTTGACACGATTATCTATCCTAATTTCATTGAGCAAACTCTTGAAACAACTTTTGAAACAGACCTTTATAAAGAACAAAACTAAAATAACGTTAATCAATAAAAACGTTAATTAATAAATTGTTTAGTTGGCATAGTTATTTTGATTAAATTTTAACTCTTCATACTCAATAGCTATATCTCTCTCAAAACATTTTATACCCTGATTTAATCATGATGATTTTACCTTGATCACTTCTTCGCTCAGGGCGACCCATTGAGCAACATCGAGATCTTCGGCGCGTACTTGTGCATTGATTCCCATTGATTCTAGGATTAGAACTAGGCGATCGCGATCTATTTCGGAGATGAGATTGTTGCGTAACATTTTCCGTTTAGTTGCAAACCCAAGAGTGATTAGCCGATCTAAGAATTTAGGATCGCTGGCGGGAGTGATCGGTGGACGGGGAATGATGCGAACAACGGCGGAATTAACTTTTGGGGGTGGATAGAAGGCGGCAGCAGGGACATCACAAATAAATTGACAATCCGCAAGGTATTGAATCTTTACACTGAGAGCATTATAGGCTTTGTGACCAGCTTTTGCCGCAAGGCGATCGCCAATTTCTTTCTGGACTAATAGAACGATTTGCTCAAACTGTTGTATAGGTTCTGCTAGGGTTCCCAATAGCTTTTTGAGGATTTCGCCTGTGATGTTGTAGGGAATATTGGCAATGACTTTATTAGTTCCAGTGGGAAGTGGAATATCGAGAATACTACCTTCGATTAATTGGAAGTTAGGTTGATTCATGGTTTTGCGAAGCTTCTCGCAAAGATCGCGATCAATTTCTACGGCGGTGAGGGATTCCACAAAGGGCAGTAATAAACGGGTGAGATTGCCAGTTCCTGGTCCAATTTCTAAAATGCGATCGCTTTGCTGCAATTGTCCCGCTCGCAAAATTTTGTTCAGGACTGCATCACTTCGCAACCAATGTTGCCCAAATTGTTTGCGTGGACGGATTTTGCTGGAGCTATAGACGGGTTTATCGAGATTGGTCATTGCGATCGCTGGTTAAAATATTGCGAGAAATTGCTTCTTAAAATGATTTACTTACGTTATTATCCCTAAAATACGTTCGCTAAATTATTATTGCTAAGCTGTTAGCGCTAGATGTGCAAAGACAATCTTCTTCGTTTATCATCCGCCACGCTAGTTCTAGAGATGTTGGGCATGTGTCAGACATCTTGACTGAGAGCTTTTATCGTAGTCATGATCGCAAAGTTAACTGGTTGCTGCGCTGCTTTACAGATTTGGCATATCCACTTTTGCGCTACGGGATTATGCTCGATCTCAACAGCCGCTTTAGTGAACAAACCCCTTGCTATGCCTGCCTCGTAGCTACCCATACTACCAACAAGTCTCAAGCGATCGCCTCACTAGAAATTTGTATGCGCTATGTGCCGACCAAGCCCCACCATCAATTTTGGCTAGGTCATACTATGCAGCAATACCCTTATATTTTTAACTTAGCAGTACATCCTCAATGGCGACGACGTGGTGTGGCAAAGCAACTATTGCTAGCCGCCGAGAAAACGGTAAAGCAATGGGGATTTTCACGTTTATATATGCACGTACTAGAAGATAATCAGCCTGCGCGTAGCCTCTATGATGACATCGGCTATCGGCTCCATGACCAAGAAAATTCCTTAAATCATTGGCTACTAGGTCATCCCCGCAGATTTTTATTGCAAAAAAATTTTTAAAAAACGTTAGTTTAGCGCAAGTGCAAAGCCATGCTTTTGCACTTGCGCCATGCAAAGCACGGCACAAATAGCTTGTTAAAAAATGGAGCCCTTGCTTGGTGATGCCTGCATTTGAAAAAGAACACCAGAATTTGAGATCAAGTTACAATATTGATGTATTGAAATAATTTACGCCAGTTCATCAATCAGGAGTACATCTGCCCACTATGACCATCGCAACCGATATCCCTACATCCCCAGATCTAAATCTTAGTCAAAGAGAGCAAGAACCAAGCTATCAAATAGCACAGGCAGCCGTACTCGCTGCTGACGATCGCAAGGGAGAGAATATCGTTTTGCTGGCGATCGGTGAAGTTTCCAGTCTGGCGGAGTATTTTGTAATTGCATCGGGATTTTCTAAGGCGCAGGTAAGGGCGATCGCTGGTGCTACCGAAGAGGCGATCAAAGAAAAATTTGGACGTAAACCTAGAAATATTGCTGGTGAGCAAGATGGCTCATGGATTTTGCTGGACTACGGCGATGTGATTGTCCATGCAATGATGGCTCAAGAACGTGAATATTATGACCTAGAGGCATTCTGGGGACATGCACCAAAACTAGAAGTTGTTTTACCTGTGGCTGAATAGTCAATAAAGATGCAGCGCTTTGTGCCACATCTTTATTAATTCAACCTAGACAAGCGATAATTGGTAAATATCGTTTACATTTAGATACATCAAAATTTATGAAGATTGGCGATCGCATTCGTGTCAAGACACCATTAAGTGTCTTCCACCATCCTGAACATAAGGGTAAAGCCTTTGATATTTCAGGATTAGAAGGAGAAATTGTGCGTATACATACAGAGTGGCATGGTCGCCCGATCAGCCCCAATTATCCCTACGAGATTAGGTTTGCACCTAGATTTGTGACTCATTTAGGTGATCATGAAATAGAATTAGCCAACTAAATTTAGTGCTGAAAAGGGTCTGCTCAATGTGCAGACCTTTTTACGACAAGAGGTTCACCAATGGAAGCAACAATTTTCAGCATTGTTTTTGCTCTTTTAAGTGGCACTTATATTTATCGCTCCTTTCAGATTATTGAAGAAGGACAAATTGCGCTAGTTGAGAGATTTGGTAAGTATCAAAAAACGATGGAACCGGGGATTAATATCGTTTTACCATTTCTTGATCGTGTTGCTTTAATTCAAAGCTCCCGCGAACAGGTTTTAGAAATGTCTCCCCAACCCTGTACAACGTCTGATAGTGTCAGCGTCAGTGTAAGTGGGGTGATGTATTGGCAAGTTACGGATCTCAAACAGGCAAAATATAATATTGAGAATGTTGATAAATCCTTGAGTGTGTCCCTAGCCACTCAGATTCAAACGCAGATTGGGCGCTGTGATCTCGATAATATTATTGGTGGACAAGAACGTATTAACGAAGAAATTTTGCAGGGCATCTCTAGTGATACTAAAGACTGGGGAATTAGGGTATTGCGTGTGAGATTAGGCGAAATCACAATTCCCACATCGGTGCTGCTGTCGATGGAAAAACAAAAAGCAGCAGAAATTGAGAAAAAAGCCATGATTTCTCTGTCTGAGGGGGAAAAAACTTCAGAAATCAAAAAGGCGGAAGCCGTTGCCCTGTCTAATAAGGTGCTTGCCGAATCAGAGCGCCAAGTACGTTTAGAACAGACTGAGGCAATGGCTTTATCTATTGAACGCATTGCTGAAGCGATCGCCAATCATCCCCACGGACAGGATGCAGTGCAGTATTTATTAGCGCAAAAATATTTAGAAATGGGACAGGCGATCGGGCAGAGTCCTAGTAGCAAAGTGTTGTTTATGGATCCGCAGTCGCTCCCAGGGGCAATTCAATCTTTGTTAGCGATGACTGATAACAAAATTACTGAAGTGATCGCTAAGAAACCCTTTGGTGAAAGTAGTAATATTCCCCCAGCGTTACGCAACTTGCCTGAAGTAAAACCTTTCCGAACGCCAACAAGTAAAGAGAAGGCAGAGCCAACAAATCCACCAAATCAGCCCGAAGTGCTTAAAGATAATGATAATGATTTAGATTTGGATAATTTGTAAGGGGCATATAATAAAAAACAAGTGGCGGCGCGAAGCGCCGCCACTTATCCCATTAGGGTCTTTAAGTTTTATTTTGCCGTAGGCAAAATAAAACAACTTAAGGAATTAGTCCGCTACCACCACCTATACCTAAACGTTCCGCCACGCCAGAGGTAAGCGGTAATAAAGTAACTACCATCCAAAATAGGGCAACAACACCCAAAGCCTCGCGATCGCCATCTAGTTCTGACAGTTCATTCAGCATTGGACGTTCGAGATCGCGTAAAAGGATCAGGATAATCCCACCCCAATAGAGAGCTAATGGATTGATCACCGTTGCAATTACTAAGAAAATCAGTGTTAATACGGTCGTCCAACTCGCAACCCGCCGCCCATACACAGACTGGACAATGCGCCCGCCATCTAACTGTCCCGCAGGCATTAAATTTAGGGCAGTAATTGCTGAGCCGAGCCATCCCAAAATTACAAGGGGGTGGATCGAAACCAAATTGTTATGCAGAGCATCACCAAGCAATAACTTGGCTAAGGTTCCTGCTAATACTGAAGCTTGGAAAATTTGGCTAGGAATATCAATACTGCCCATACCGATCGCAGATAGATATAAGCCCACAATCAATACGATCAAAGACAACAAGCCACTAGCAACTGCTGGCGCGATCGCAATGTCAAAGAGGGCGACACGATTAGGTAAGGGCGAAAAAATGCGACTGAATGCGCCAAAGGAACCTAGTTGTGAGGAAGGTAGGAGAAATGGCAAACTCATTTTGACTTTATATTTGCGTGCCATTAGACGCATTGCCAATTCTCGCAAGCCCAAAATTGCGGCAATGCCAAGAGCAAAGGGTAATCCCGCTAAATAGTCTTGAGCCGTTTGAATAGAGGGAATACCTGCTACCTGCGCTCCTAAACTCAAAGCCGTATAGCCATTAGCCACAATCAACACCGCAATCAAGACTCTTTGCGGAATCGTGTTGTTATCAATAGATAGATCCCGATTGGGCAGCACAATTACCACAGGCTTACGGTCTTGACCCTCTACCAAAAATAAATTGTATTTATCGCCAAGGCGATCACGCAAAGATGTTGATAGCCGTTCATGTACCACATCTGGCTCACCACGCAAATTACCTTTAAAAATCGCACCCTCTTGATAGGGGATTGTCTCGGTGAGGTAGTAGGTTTCAATCCCAAAAATGCCCTGCATCAGTTTCATATCTTCCGCAGGCACTGCCTTAAACAGTTTTAGCTGTGTCTTGCCCTGAGACATAGCTACAGCAATGGGGGTATTTACAGATTGATTTTGGGTGGGCGTACCAGATGAATTATCTGGCTGCAAATTGGCGTGATCGCTACTGGCTTCGAGATCCCGTTTGAGTTTCTTCTCGATCTCTGATCTTTCTGCGGTCACAATCTTACGCAATTGATTGCTAATCGCTACATAGGCGATCGTAGAACCAAGCAATAAAAATAATAGGGTTGTGAAATTAATAAAAACACCAGAGACAAATAGACCAAAATAAATTAACCAAGGCGACATCAGCGCTACGAACTGCAACCAAGAAAGTAGCCCTAGCTTGCCAAACTGACGGGAACGAACATATCCCCAACCAAGCAAGGCAATGGTAAGTATAAATACGGCAATAGGAATAAACGGAGTTGATCTCATAAACATAAATTACAGGAAATTACAGGAATTCTCGAAAGCAGTCCAAAATTCCTCACAATTTCTTGATGGTTTGGCGGTGTTTTGTGTATCCACTTTAGCGACAAACAGCAATCTACTGTCATGCCCCTTAATATTTACTTGCAAAACAGAAGAGGGGCGCAATGCGCCCCTCTTTGAAAATATTATAGCGCTCTCAAAACCCAAAAGAGCGTTGTAGGATGAAGCGCTGTAACGCTCTTTTGAGTTTTAGAGTGACTACAACTATATTTAGTTTTTGGGTTTGCGATCCACAAGAAGTACTGTAATATATGAATACACCTAATCAACGGTAAACTCACAGGATAACTGTAGATTTGTACAACCTATACTTTCTTAAAAGCTATACCGTCGGTCATTTCAAGACAATTTGAGGCAAGTGCAACGTGGGCATTGTTGTAGAAAATGTAAATAAGAAGTTTGGCGATTATGTAGCCCTCGATAATATTAATCTTGAGGTCAAAACTGGCTCACTCGTTGCGCTATTAGGACCTTCTGGCTCTGGTAAATCCACATTATTGCGAGTAATTGCAGGTTTAGAATCTCCCGATAGTGGCAAAATCTTTCTCACAGGTAAAGACGCAACCGATCAAGATGTCCGCGATCGCAACATTGGGTTCGTGTTTCAGCATTATGCGCTGTTCAAGCACATGACTATTCGTCAAAATATTGGCTTCGGGCTAGAAGTCCGCAAACTACCTAAGGCAAAAATTGCCGATCGCGTAGAGGAGCTACTTGAACTCATTCAACTCAAAGGACTTGGCAACCGCTACCCCTCACAACTATCGGGTGGACAGCGCCAAAGAGTCTCCCTTGCCCGCGCCCTTGCTGTACAACCTAGTGTATTGCTGCTCGATGAGCCGTTTGGAGCGCTAGATGCTAAAGTCCGTAAAGAATTGCGTGCATGGCTACGCCGTCTCCATGATGAAGTCCATGTCACCAGTGTATTTGTCACCCACGACCAAGAAGAAGCGATGGAAGTATCCGATCAAATCGTGGTGATGAATCAAGGCAAAATTGAGCAGATTGGCACACCTGCGGAAGTTTATGACAATCCTGCTACGCCTTTTGTGATGAGCTTTATTGGACCTGTGAATGTATTGCCAGTTAAAAGCGAACAAGTTAGCAAATTCCAGCAAACTCACGAACAGAATGGTAAAGGTGATCTTTATATTCGTCCTCGCGATATTCTGATTGAGATTGAGCCAACTAGTACTTCTATAGCAGCAAGGATCAATAGAATCATTAATCTTGGTTGGGAAGTTCAAGCTGAGCTAGTACTAGATGATGGACAGGTATTAACTGCTCACCTCACCCGTGAACGTTTTAATGAGTTAGATTTACAACCACAGCAAAATGTTTATATTGAACCCAAGGACACCAAGTCCTTCTCATTAGACTATTCCATCTAATTTATACCCAAACCAGTAAACATTTGAACAAAAATATCTGTTGTTTTTCGTTTCTTGGACATTCCGCATAATATATTGCTAATATGCAATATATTACAGCTATTCTGATTGCAAGAGCTAAAGAAGTCCGCGACGATGGTTCGATAATCGAAGTTGTGATTTGGGAAGTTCCTGAATCTATATTCCCATCTAAGCATAGATACAAGTACCGACTTTACTATGGTGCTTCTGGCATATGTCGAGTTCGTTACGATAATGAGCGTGGCAAAGGAGACCACCGCCATTACGGAGATCAAGAGAAAGACTACAATTTCTCTACACTTGAACAGCTTCTAGCCGATTTCGAGCAAGATGTGAACGAATGGAGTAACCTATGAAGGCAATTATTGAATTAAGTCGTAACGGTTCCATCTTCGGGGCTGTTAAACAGCAAATTGCTAACTCTCAGCAAGGACAATCGCCTGACTACCATCTGAGTTTCGAGTCAGCTCGCGCTTTATTTTCCGAGTTGACACCAGCCCGCCTCGATTTACTCGATACACTTAGTCGTATTGGAGCTAGTAGCATGTATGCCCTTGCGAAAACTGCCGAACGTAACTATTCAAACGTTCACACTGATGTGTCGCGTCTATGGGAACTGGGACTTATTGAACGATCTGAAGATGGTATGGTTTCTGTACCCTTTGAAGCGATTGAAATTCGTTTCCCCTTAGCACATGCTGCGTAGATTTAGGCGTACTTCCCCGTTGAGTTCTACGCTACTCAAAAAATTTGATATAGACTAGTAAGTAGATGTTACCAAGGAGCTAAACCGATGATCGGCAAGACCATTTCTGTAGTTGCGACAAGTTTAGTCTCAGCCACAATGTTTACTGCGGCTGGGGCGATCGCGCAAGTAAATACGGCAACGACATTATCTGAGCAAACCTTGCGGGAAGCCCAACAGCAAGAAAAAGGCTCCCTCAATATCGGTGGTAGTAATCTCAACTTACTTCAGTTGATAAATAACATTAATCTCGCTGGAGGTCGTTCTCCTGAAAAGTTTAGAGCTGATCAAGCTGAGTCTTTCGATGAAGCGGTTTCTAGTTTTAAAAACCAACAACGCCGTGAAGTTAAGTTTTCTATCCCCGCAAGTAATCCTGCAAGTAATTAATAAATAAAAAAGCGACGCTATGCGCCGCTTTTTTATTTATTTTAAAGTGAGAAATTTTTCGAGGGCATCAACTAGGGATGGGGGCCAGCGACGAATATTTTTGACCCAATTAATATCTCGGTAGCGTGGATCGAGATTTTCTACAGATACCCAATTACTTTCCGCTTCGCCCTGTTTCTTGTCAGCCCAGAGAGCTGCAGTGAGAGCCGCCCGCACATCGGTGTAATTAGGATATTTGCGTAGGATATTTTTCATCGCCTTGATTGCAGTATTGGTATCACCAGTTTGAACACCGACCTCATACAAAGCGATCGCATTATTACCAAAGGCAGTACTAAATCGCGAATTTACCTGCATCGCTTTTTGATAATCAGCGATCGCCTCTTGCCATTTACCTAACCCAGCCTTGGCATTACCACGATTGTTATAGGCAGCCGCATCTTGGGGATCGATGGCTAACACGCGATCATAATCGGCGATCGCCTCCTCCCATTTGCCCAAACCTTCTAAAGCTGCCCCACGATTGAGGTAAGGATCAGGAAAATTTGGTGCAAGCTCTACGGATTTGTTGTAATCTTCGAGGGCTTCCTGTGGGCGATTTTGACTCATTTTGGCATTGCCTCGATTGCTCCAACCTGCGGCATTATTGGGATAGAGCTTGATTAAGTCTGTCCAATACCATTCAGCCTTGGGAAATTCGCCCGCATCCGTGGCAGCAAAAGCTTTTTTAACGAGGTCATCCAGTTGATTAGATTCTGCTTCGGTAATATTTAGTTGCGCCTGTACTGGTGCGATCGCTGCGGAATGAAAAAATAAAAATAAAGTAAGAAAAATTGCAAATATCGAACGCATGAGTATGTAATCCCTAGACTAGAGCTGAATTAGAAATATATTGGTGTCTAAATATTTTGACAATGATATCAAAAAGTGATATCATAAAGAAGTTCTTTAGAAAAAAGAGGTTCAAACTTTTGAACACTAAAAATAAGAAAATCCTAAAAGCAATTTTTGAAGACCCTATAAGCTCAGATATTAGATTTGATGATGTAAAAAGATTAATAAAAAGTTTAGGTGGAAAAATAAAGGAAGGAAGAGGGTCAAGAGTTATGTTTGAGTTAAATGGTAAAGATGGTCACTTTCATGAGCCCCATCCCACTCCAGAAATAAAGAGATATGTAGTCAAAGATTTGCGTGATTTTTTGGAGGCGGCAGGATGTTTACCTGAAGAATAACAACTAATGAAAATTAGATAAATACATGGGGGCAGGATTATAACTGCCCCCGTTAATTCAAAACTCGCAGAGAAAAACAGGAATATATGAGCATTATTACTTATAAAGGATATACGGGAAAAATTGAAGTTGATATTGAGTCGGCTATTTTACATGGTCGAATCTTAGACATCACTGATGTAATTACATTTCGAGGTAAAACTATTGAGGAAGCAACTCAGGACTTTAAAGATGGGGTAGATGATTATTTAGAGTTTTGTGCAGAACGGGGAAAAGATCCTGATAAACCTTATTCAGGTAAGCTACCTTTTCGGACTACGCCTGATCATCACAAGTTAATCCATCTTGCTGCTACTAAAGTTGGTAAAAGCATAAATGCTTGGATGGATGAAGTACTTACACAGAAAGCTAAGCAAATAATAAATATCAATTAAATGCTTGGTTGAATTGTGATGCTGCCACGCATTCCTGCTTCGGTGTGACCAGCGATCGCACAATGCAGTTCATAGGTTCCTGATTTAATTGGCACAAAAGTCCATTCAGCAGTGGCATTAGGCTTTAGTTCTAATTCGCGGATATTGCCCTTAATTTCCACATTGCCAGCCACGACGTTCTGCGTCCAGACCGCATCAGCAAAATCTTTGCTGGTGAAATAATGTTTCATGCCGCTAGGATTACTGAGGATCAGTTTGTAACGCTTGCCTGCGTTAAAGGTAAAGCGATCAGGCGTAAATTTTAATTCGTTAGCGGCATTACTGAGACTGACATTAACTGTAATCGTCTGTTGCTTCGTGAAATCAATCGCGGCTAGTTTGGCAGTTGTGCTGACGGGTGAGGCGATCGCAGGATGGGGACTAATTACCATACACAAAATCCCCAATATGCCAATTAGCAAAATTTTCAAGGTGCGACGCATAAGATCCCTCTTAATTCCATAAACTTAGAGAAGGGTGCTTTTGCACCCTTCTCTAATCTAAGCCATGACCATGCCACCATCGACATTAAATACCTGACCAGTGATGTAAGCCGCCGCAGGATCAGCAGCAAGAAATCTCACCATCCCTGCAATTTCTTCAGGCTGACCATAGCGACCGAGGGGAATAAATTTAAGAATTTCTTCAGTATTCTTCAAATCTGCGGTCATGTCAGTAGCAATAAATCCGGGAGCAACCGCATTGACGGTAACGCCACGACTTGCCATTTCCTTAGCAACGGTTTTGGTAAAGCCGATTACGCCAGCTTTAGCAGCACTGTAATTGCCCTGACCAGGATTGCCCATTTGTCCTGCAACGGAGGCAATATTAATAATCCGTCCTGACTTTTGCTTGAGCATGATTTTGGATACAGCACGGGTAGCGAGGAATACGCCCGTCAGGTTGAGGTCGATCACCGATTGCCAATCCTCTAGCTTCATTCGCAGCAGGAGCGTATCGCGGGTAATGCCAGCATTATTGACCAATACATCCACTCGTCCCCAAGTATCGATCGCTGATTTTACCAAGCTATCAACCTGCGCTTCGTGGGACACATCGGCATGGAGAGCGATCGCCTCACCACCTTTGCTTTTGATTTCTGCAACTACTTCTTCGGCAGCTGTGACCGAACTCGCATAGTTCACAATTACCTTTGCGCCTTCACCTGCGAGTGCTACGGCGATCGCCCGTCCAATCCCTCTCGATGCACCTGTGACGATCGCCACCTGACCTTCTAAAAATCCCATGCTTATATTTAAAACTCCATAATTAATTTTTTATGGTTTGTACTTTGCTTTGTGCTGCACAATCCATCAACTATGTAAGCTTATAACAATCTCAAAGCGCGATCGCTACAGTTATAGATGTCGCCAAGGATATTAGGACATCGACTCCAGACTAGGTTGTTGTGATTGGGTGGGATAGCTGTTACAAACCTATAGATTGGTAATTTTTTGGCAAAAAGAAGAGCAGGTTTTTCTTTGAAAAATCTTGATTATTAAGATTAATCCTTATACATGCCTATCGAGAAGGACGCATTCTCTAAAATATCCAAATACTTAAAATCTAGGTCATATCATCTCTGAAAACTCCTATTTCATTTAAGAGTTCTCAAACTGTGTTTGATATATCGTATAGAAAATCCTAAATAGTTGATAAAAAGCGACCCTGCGGGGCGTTTTTTCAAATTCAAAAGTCTACACATGAATTAGCACCGCTCTATAGCAAGATGGCTAGTTTTTTATTAATGAAGAGGTGAGCGATTTGAATGTTAATAATCCATATGTAAATAACCGAAAATTTCGCCATATCAGCATGAGGTGGATTGGCTACTGTGTGAATATTTCTGGTAAAGATGCTTATTTGTTTATTCCAGAGCAGGATCGAATTGCCTGTGTTGGCATAGGTGAACTTGTAGAGATTCGTTAAGCTGCTATTGGTGTTTATATACTTGCCACATCCATTACAGTCTATTGAGGCTTTGAGTAGTACAGAAATATTTTTGAAAGCGGCGCGAAGCGCCGCTTTCAAAAATATTTCTGGGTTCTAATTAAGCGCAAAGCGCTGTAACATGCCTCAAGTCAATGACTTAGGGCAATGTTTGATGATGCCCTAAGTTATTCCTAAGTTATTTACTTTAGGTAATTCCTTGCAATGCTTGAATTGCTTGCTGAGTCCGCTTAATCCATTCAGCCTCGCGTGTTTCTTCGTATAGCTTAAGAGCCTCTTGATAGGAGCGAATGGCATTACTCACTTCACCTCTCAGGGTATACAAAGCGCCTAAACCAAAATAAGCCTTGGCAAATTTGGGATTTAAATCTAGCGCCTTGAGATAGGCTGTTTGGGCATCCCCTAACTTACCGCGATCGGCATAGGCAAGCCCTAAGCTGGTATAGTCCACCCATAAATCTTCTTTGCCGATCGCAATGGTTTTTTGGAAAGCCTCGATCGCCTCATCAATATTGCCTTGAGAGCGCAAAAGATTGCCTAGATTGCTATAGGCAACGGCATTTCTGTTGTCAAGGGCGATCGCGCGGCGAAATGCGGCAATGGCTTCATTATTGCGATTTTGATCGGACAGAACCCGACCGAGATTGTTGTAGGCGGCTGCATAGCTGGGGTTAATGGAAATAGATTGCTCATAGGCAGCGATCGCTCCTTCAAGATCTCCTTGGCGACGCAGGGCTAACCCTAAGCCATTGAAATTACTCGCTACCTTGGGATTAATTTCGGTACTACGTTTAAAAGCTTCCGCCGCTTCGGGGATATTTTCTTCCCGCAATAGAGCGCTACCCAATGCGGCATAAATATCGGCATTGCGAGGATCTTGCTCCAGCGCTTTACGAAAAGTAGCTATGGCACTTTGGTGATCACCTAATTGGTTATAGGTTAGCCCCAGATTGTAATAAACATTAGGGAAATTAGGATCGATGGCGACTACCCGTTTATAAGCATCAATTGAGCCTACGTAGTCTCTTTCTTCATATAGAGAAATACCTAAAGCAAAATGGGCAACGGCATATTGTGGTGCAAGCTCGATCGCCCGACGATAGGCTGCGATCGCTTCTTGACGATTCCCTTGCCGACGGAGCACTGTACCTAAACCGTTATGGGCAAGGGCATATTTAGGATCAAATTCTATTGCCTTCCGAAAAGCGCTGATTGCTCCATCAATATTATTGCGTCGCTCATGGGCAAGCCCCAAGTTGTAGTACACAGGCGCAAGATTTGTATCCGCTTTGCTAAGTTGGATAAATTGGTTATATGCCTCGATCGCGCCATTCGTATCCCCTTTTTGATACAGCGCAATCCCTAACCCGTAATAGGCAGGCGTATAGTTTTTATCAATGGTAATTGCTTGGCGATGGGCTTCGATTGCACCTTGAATGTCCCCCTTTTGGCGCAAAGTTACTCCTAAACCATAGTAGGCAGGTACAAACTCTGGACTTGTGGCGATCGCTTGGCGATATAAAGCCATAGCGCGATCAAGTTGATTTTGCTCCCTTAAGGAATTTGCCCTTTCTACCAGCTTAATTGTTGTGTTTGCCAGTGGAGTACTCTGAGCAATCTTACTCGTTGAGGTAGGCAAGGTTTGGGCTAAGGCGATCGTATCTAGAGCAGGAGCGAGACTACACATTAGTGGGAAAATTCCTACTATTGAGATCTTCGTAATTGCGGTTTTGATCATAGTTATACAGTGCTTATAGCTTGTTTCTGCCATGAAAAATTAATGAGTTGGCAAAAGCAGAAATGAAAAGAGCAGCAAACTTGCCCATTCAGTTGAGCATTAAAAACTCGTTTTTTAGAAGAGTTTGTCCTTATCCGTCGCACCACATCTCTGTTATTTTGCCCTAATTTGATGGTTATCGCTATAGCCACTTGTATTAACGTCAGTTCGGCGATCGCCCCATCATTAAGTCTTGCAGGTAGTAAAAGCGTGATCGCCTATCTAACCATCACAACCTGCGATATCACAAAAATCAATGAGCTAAAGACTTAGCCAGCTAAAAACTTGCTCAACCGTCAGTTCTAAATCAATTCCTGTTAGAACTGGTAAGCGATCGCTATTTGTAAATTCTCTAACGCGGCGATCGCTATCTACTACCAAAACGCTCTCATCCTCAGCATCAAGCAACCAGCCTAGCTCAGTACCATATTCCGCACAGTGCAGCAGCTTACCTAAAACTTGCTTGTATCGTTGATCTGGAGAAAGAATTTCAATTGCCCAATCTGGATTAATTTCAAAACGATTGGCGATGCGACCTGATGGGGAACGGGGGATTCTCTCCCAACGAAATACGGCTATGTCTGGGACAATCGCTAATCCACCAAAAACACAGCGTAACTCTGGAAAGGCTAGAGCAATTTGCTTTGGTTGAGCAATTTGGCTAATAGTTTGGCAGAGTGTACCTTGTAATAAACTATGTTCTCCTTGTGGCATTGGCTTCTGTATGATTTGTCCATGAATAAATTCAGAGGCTGGTTTCGTCTCTGGCAATTGCAAAAACTCATCTATAGTTATGGGTCGAATTGCTGTCGTGGTCATAGCCCTATGCCCTATAAAACTTCTTTGATATTAACAGCGATCGCCCATCCAGTCTCCATAACCTGTGAGCATCTATCCGTTGCTACAAACCGCGATTGCCTTTTCTCCAATCACTCTCAACTCTTTCCAAATATCCTGCTAATGGCGAAGCAATCTTTATTTGCTAGGACGATTTATACGAATTAGTATGTTGGTTAGATCGGCTGTATTGGTGATTGCTTCATGAATTTGGTTAGCTAGTCTTTGTCTATTGAGGTCTTCTGTACAAACGATAATACCTGCATGGCTAGGTTGTAAATTATGCAGTCGAATGAAGTCACTTCGATTAATCGTTAATATAGTGCGGTTATCTGCGATCGCAAAGGCTAATACTTCTTCATCGGGGATTCTTTGGTTGGCTTTTCCTGCTTCTTGGACTGTCAAAATATCATGCCCTAGTGCGCGTAGCAGTTTGACGACAATTCTAGGGAATTGCTCATCGGCGTAGAGACGTGCCATGCTAAGCCGCCTCTTGCCTATGAATGGCGGCTTCTATCTCATCAACGTGTGTTTCGGCATAGCGCCATGCGTTTACTAGATCTGTTGCAGAGAGGGTAGGATAGTCTTCGAGAATGTAGGCTTCGCTTGCGCCTTGGCGTTGGAGGCTTACTAGTAGCCATACGGGTATGCGGGTTTGTCGAATGCAAGCATCTCCGCCCATGACTCTGGGATTTTTTTCAATGCCTTGCCATGTGTTGCTGAGGCTTTGTACTAATATTTGGATTGCTTGAGATTTTTCTTCGGGGGTTAGGGCTAGTAGTTGTGGTTGTAGTTCTTTGAGTGTCATGTTTATGTCTCCTTTTCTATCAGTAAGTCTCGCAAATAATAAAAGCGATCGCACTTTTTCCCATTCTCTTCAACTCTTCCCAAACATCCCATCAATGGAGAAAAAATTAGCCTCTAGATTAGGCGGCATAGCTATAAACATGTGTCTGAATTACACGCTGTGGTTCTTGACCATCCAAAATAATTTTTTGCAATAACATCACAGTTGATGGAGCAAAGAATTGTTCTCCTGTTTCTTCGTTTACGCGAGCAGGAACGTTCTCAATCAGGATGAATTTGTCGTTTAGTTCTAATGAGTAGGTTACATACTTTTCGACAAGTTGCTCTTCATTATTCATTGTTTTTTCTCCTTACTGTGAAATCGTTATTCCATTTATTCGGATCAGGTTCATAGACTGTAATGATTTTAACCAATGGGCGGCTAGGATAGCTGCTTTGGATATGAATTGTTCTACCAGTTTGAGTTATGCCACAAATGAGACAGCTAGGAGCGTATTTGTCGTTGGGATATTCTTCAATGATTTGACCATTAGCGATCGCTTCTACGATCTCGTGCAAACGAATTTGGCGAATAATGGATTGATCGACGGCATGTTTAGAAAACTCATATTGTTCGTTGGCAATTTTGGTCTGAATATCTTCAATCATAGGCATGTGTCAATATTGAGTAGCATTTTAAGTTGGTAAGTCTCGTAAGTAGTAAAAGCGATCCCAAACGAGGCTGTTCTAACAAAGTTGATACCCCTTTATCATTCGGTGCTAGCTAGTTTTTATCAATCCTTTTATATAGCCGATGACTTGGGTTCGCTTAAGTATTCAGATTAGAGTTTATTGGAAATAGATCGTACAATCTCTAATGTAAGAAATTGCTCAAGCTATAAGTTAGGCGTTCCATTAACATGGTAGTAAGCTTGCAACATTTTGTTAGCAAGTATGGTTGTTTTATAGGAAACTTCCGTAGAACTTGATCCCATATTGCTCCAGCCTCCTGCCACAACACACGACAATCCAGATGGGACTAAAAATTCAAGATGGGAACCTACATCAGATGCTGTCCCATTTTGTATTAGCTTCCGCAGATCATCCGCAAATGCAACTTCTACGGCATAGATTAGCCTTAGCATATCTTCTTTAGAAATGATATTATCAAGATAAGCAACAAAAAGATTTCCAAGTAATCTGGGCTTGTTGAATTCGGTCACTTTATCCAAGACCATTAAAAGTGTATTGCCAACTTCTTCTAACTCTTGTGGGGACTCTACAATCTTTTGCCTCATTTGTTTTCTAGTTGAATCAGGAACTCTATTTAATTCGTCAAAGAAGATAGATATCTTTTTAGCAAATAGTTTTTCTCGAATTGTATCAGAAGCACGAAGTAACTTGAATGCTGTGCTAACTACAACGTGAGTTCGACGAACTAAAAGATGGCAGGAGGAAGAGCAGGCAAGCCTTTAGGCTGAAGATCTAAAGCAGGTTTAGACTGGCGATAGGTATAGGCAACTAAGCCAGCAAGAAGATTAACGAGAAAATTGAAAAAGCTGCGATGACGAGAATGCTCAATCTGAGAAATGTTCTTGAGTTGGTCATTGACGGACTCAATAATTGCGCGCTTGCGAAGCAGAATTTTGTCAATCAACTTGACCAGACAGTTTTTCATATTTTTCTTGCGCTTGGTAATCAGTTGCAAACCTTGTTCATAGAGCTTTTCAAACAACTTTTGGGAGATATAACCACGGTCACCAAACAATTGACCAAAGAGGTCTTGAGCCATCTCAGGCACAGGTTCACGGTCATCGACATTGGCTGGTGTGAGTTTGAAAGCAAGCAATTCCCCTTTGTCATTAATAATCAAATGTAGTTTGAAACCAAAGTGCCATCCGACTGAGTTTTTGCCCCAATTGACCATTCCTTTAAATACTTTGTGAGCGTGGGCGCGGCAAGGGACACAGACATTTATTGGCGTGGAGTCAATGAATGATATCCCTGTTACTTCTCCTTTACGGGTATGGAGAAAGCAACATAACAACATCATTGTCCAAGGCATTAGCTCGACAAAACGGGTGTAGCTTACTAAGTGCGGAAAAGCTTTTCGCCAAAACGGTATTACAGTTAGGGTATAGAACTCTTTGAAGGTTTTATATCCTGACCCATGAAAGGCGATCGCTATCGTCATCACTTCACTCAGTCTCATTCTGGAACGACTTTTTCTTTCTCCTATCATTGATGGCAACATTGGTTGCTCTTCCCAGTGTTTTTCAAAACTTTGGCAAAAATCATCTACTTCACAGAAGATTCGTGTGATATCTAAGTGCGATACGATATTGTTCATATTGCTGAGACCTTTTTTGCTTCAAACCTAGTCTCAGCTTTTCTTTTGCTTCTGTCTACTCCGTCGAACTCACGTTAACTACAGGCACTTCACTCCAGAAATTTCCATCGCTAGCAATATCAAAAATAACTTCGATATTTTCAAGCGTTGCTTCTAGTAATGGTCGTTCATTGTTATTTTCTAATTTCATAAAGTTGCTTATATATTTTTGTAGAGAAAAGAAATTATCTAGTATGTATTGAGTAAGTTTAATCTAGGAAATGTCTTGGTTTGACTAAATTTTTCTGTCAAAAAGAAATCATTAGCTACGCCTATCTATAAACCTCTGCATTCCTGATATTTTTATAACTATTGATTGCCTGATTGTCTGCAATCACAAGCCTGAAAACAAGCAACTAGAAGCGATAGGGGTCTTTTTTATTAGCTATCATGCGGTTTTTACAATATAAATTATATTAACTATTAGAAATTTACTAATCATGAAACAGTTTGCCTTTGTGAACGATGCTGTTAAAAGAGAATACAAAGACTTTCCAAAAGAGACTCAACAGCAATATCGAAAAAATGAAAAGACAAAAACAACTAAGCGACTTCAGCTAAATCCCTTGTTTGGATTTTAATAGAAGCACTTTCTAAACTGCTAAAAGTAAACTCAGTCCTAAACCCCAGCTTATCGAGCATCGAAAACAACATATCCAAAGTAAACTTATCAATTTTTCCATTCACAATGTCCGACACACGCGGCTGAGTAACTGCCAACCTTTCAGCAGCCTCTTTCTGAGTCCAACCTCTATTCTCAATTATGTCGCGAATCATGATCGTCAAGTCAGCCTTTAAAACCGACTTACTCGCAACTTCAGGCTCCTCGATCGCATGAAAAGGACTCTCGTAAAACTTAATTGTCATAACTTTATATTCAACTTTGTCAAGATTATATAAAATTTTGTATAATCGGTCAAATAAGCTAAAGGATTTTGATTCTTATATTTAAGCGATCGCCCCACTCATAAACCTATCAGTAAGTAAAAGGCGATCTCATATACTGACAGGTACAACTTCACACTTTTAACTTGTGCCAGCAAGAGATATTTACCACAACACCGTCAAAACAGCCCTAGAAAAAGATGGCTGGACAATTACCCACGATCCATTTCCATTACAAATAGGGAAAAAGCGTTTATCTGTTGACTTGGGAGCAGAACGTCTCATCAGTGCAGAAAAGAACCTTCAAAAAATTGTAGTTGAAATGAATCACCCCGCCGCAAGCGGACGGGGTATCAAATTCTTTTTTACTAGAATATACTCACACCGCAGAGCGGTGGGGTATTTACCCTCTTAGTTCAAATAAAAAGCTTCGTAGGTCAGTCTGATGTTAAAGACTTAGAGCAAGCTTTAGGACAGTATATTTTGTATCGTCAAATCCTTAACGAGACAAAAATTGATAGAGAACTTTATCTTGCAGTCTCCCGCTTAACCTTCAAAAGCATATTCACGATACAATTAGGGGAGATCCTACTTACAAATCAGATTATAAAATTAATTGTTTTTGATGATGAAAGTGAGGTAATTGTCCAATGGATACCCAATTAAAATATCGTCAGATCATTAAACAAGTACTCCAAAACCACGCTGAATATCGCTCTACAATTCCTGATGCTTATACATCTCAACTCTTGTTTGATGATGAGCGCGGTCAATATCTAGTTCTCGACATTGGCTGGAATGATGATCAGTATCTTCACAATACTCCCATTCATCTGAGCCTAGTCAATGACAAAATCTGGATTCAGTATGATGATACTGAAGAAGGAATAGTAACCGACTTAATAGATGCAGGTGTGTCCAAAAGTGATATTGTCCTCGGTTTTCGTCATCCAAAGGTTCGACAATATACAGGTTTTGCCGTTGCATGATAATTACATCTAAGATTCTGCGATCGCCACACGCATAAACCTATCCGCAAGTAAAAGGCGATCGCCTATGCCGATAAATATTAAGCATCGCACCAATTACCCAACCAGTAAAACAACAACTAGAAGAGATCACCCAAATAGCCCCAAATAAAGGTAGGATTTCCGATGGACAGTTAACAGCATCAACAATACCGCAGTCATGGAAAACCCCAAAACCTTGGGCTATGCTCAGCCAGCCGAATGGCAACCTCATAGCGCCTGTTGGCTAGCCTTTCCTAGCCATCGCGACCTGTGGTTAGAATATCTCGATATCGTCCAAGCGGAATTTGTTGCCCTTGCCAAAGCGATCGCCACATCCGAGCAGCTAGAAATTTTAGTACTAGAGGAAACTGCCACCCTTGCCCAGCAATTGCTTGGTGATTTGCCTGTGCGCTTCCATCAGATTCCCTTTGGTGATATCTGGATGCGCGACATGACTCCGATTTATATCAAAAATGCCGATGGGAAATTAGGGGCTTTGCATTTCCAATGGAACGGATGGGGTGGCAAATATATGCTCGAACATGACGATCGCGTAGCAGCTAATATTCTCCAAACCTTTGATATTCCTAAATTTGAATTTGACTGGGTACTTGAAGGTGGCGCGATCGAAGTCGATGGTGAAGGAACCTGTTTGACTACCAAGCAATGCTTACTCAATCCCAATCGCAATCCTCACCTCGATCAAGAAGCGATCGAATCTGGCTTAAAAACAGCTTTGGGCGTAGAGAAAGTCCTGTGGATTGAGGAAGGTCTGCTCAATGACCACACCGATGGACATATCGACACGATCGCACGCTTCATCGCACCGTATACGATCATGTGTATGGAACCAACTTCTGAGGATGATCCTAACTATCAAGTTCTCAAGGATATCGCATCACAGTTAGAAACCATGACCGATGCGAAGGATAGAAAAATAGATGTAGTGAGAATTCCTTCACCCAATCTTGTTCTCGATGACGAAGGTGAGATCATGCCCGCTAGTTATCTCAATTTCTATATCTCTAACGATAGCGTGATTATTCCTATTTATGGTTCTCCTAATGATGAATTCGCAGTGCAAGCAATCGCCAAGCATTTCCCGAACCGCAAAGCAATCGGGCTTTCTGCAAAACATATTCTCTTAGGTGGCGGCGCATTCCATTGCATCACCTGTCATCAACCCCAATAACAGATTCAGCGCTGTGCGCTGAATCTGTTACAGATGAAAATTAGCGCATAGTGCTGTGTTTTTAATACTGAGCAATAATTATGTCATGGATAGAACTGAGTATTGATACTACCAATGAAGCGGTAGATTGGGTCTGTACCTTGCTTGCCAAAGCGATCGCTGTTGAAGATATGCACATCAGCGAATATCAGGAAGAATCATCACAATGGACATTTACGATCCAAATGTACTTACCTGAGGATGCACGCATTCATCAACGGATTGATGAGATTGAGAAGATTCTCACACCACTGCATCGCACAGGCATGACCAGTGGATTACAAACCTTTATCCTTGACCATAAGCCCATCCACATAGGATCGGAATCTTATACGGCAAGTTCTTTAATTAGAAAAATAGGCGATCGCTTTGTGGTTCTATCGGCGGCATCAGACTATCAAGCCCATCCCCAAGAGATTGTGCTGCGATTGCAAAATAGTCTTGCCTTTGGCAGTGGGCTACATCCCGCAACCATTCTCAGCCTACGCTTACTAGAACGTCATGTTAAGCCCAATCTCGATACCCTCGATCTTGGTTCAGGTTCAGGGATTCTCAGTGTCGCTATGGCAAAGTTAGGCGCAAAGGTTTTGGCGATCGATAATGATCCTATTGCGGTATCAGCAACTCAAGATGCAGTAGAGCGAAATCAAGTCACACAACAGGTGACAGTTAAAGAAGCAAGCCTTGGCAGTGCTAGTCAATTGGGGCATTGGATGGGCGGTGATAGTATTGAGTCGGTTCCTGCAATTGCAGCTCAGGAACAATTTGATCTAATCGTGGCTAATATTTTTGCGCGAGTGCATATTTCCCTTGCCCCTGAATTTTACAAAGCGTTACGTTCTACTTCCACCCATTCAGGGATTTTAATCACCGCAGGATATACCAGCGATCGCGCTGAAAATGTAGCTTCAGCTATGGCTGATGTGGGTTTTGTGGAATGCGATCGCGCTCAAATCGATGAATGGATCGCGATCGCTTTCTATCAAAATCCCAAATAAAGAAAGGCGGCGCATCGCGCCGCCTTTCTTTATTGAGAGCTTTGTTACAAATCGTCAAATATAGCTCAAACCAAAATAGAGATGGGAAAGCGATAATGGGAACAAGTATAGGCAGCGAGAGAGAAATCCAACTAGTAGCGATCGCTACCATCAAAACTTATACCTTGCCTAGACTAAATAACAATTTGAAAGCGGCAAAGTCCCCTTTTAAATCTACACAGGATCAACCACAATTTAAAAGAGGTTCTGCCCCTTTTAAATCTTTACACTATGAGGAGTTGGAGGATATATGGTGTATACCCCTTTGATTGGTTTCACGCTATTTATGATTCTATTTTTAGGAGTAGCGTTTATGCTCAGTTATTTCTGGTGGGCCGATCGCTACAAAACTCCAGAAGTAATTGCCGCAGAAGTAATGCAGTTTTCTGAGCAAATCACCAATGCATTGTCAGTTTTTGCAGTAGGAATGCTAGCCTTTGGCATCATGCTGATATTTCTCAATTTTTCGCTTCGTGCTTCCTAAAAACCAATTAAAGAATGGCGGCGCAAAGCGCCGCCATTCTTTATCTAAAATTGATGGTGCGGGGCAAAGCACCGCACCATATAAAAAAATTTACAAAAAGCCAACTGCGCCACCTAGCAATACACTCATCCCCGTGATCGCGATCGGATGAATTACCAAAGCCCACATACTGGGAATCTTGATCCCATCGCAAAGGGGAAATACTAAACGGGCGATCGCGGCATTCACAATTAAAAAGACAATTGCCCAGAGGGGAATCAATCGTAAATTGAGAATAGCTAAGGCAAGCCAAATCAAGATATTAGCGATCGCGACAGCACCGATACCCTGTACCCATGCTTTGCCCGACTCAATGGGGCGATCGGGCGACATCCAGACCAAGCCTAACCAAGTTAGCCCTGCCAATAAACCACAGGCGATCGCATCAATAAGAAATTGCATATATTTTCACAGCGTGAAACTAATTCAACAGAGTTGATTTTGGGTGGCAAAGCCACCCAAAATCATTATTGCTACTCAATTCTGGCAGGAATCCCCTGACGACGCAATTGCTCGATGCGTTGTTGAGCCACATTAGGATCGCGATACGAGCCAACCTGCACTTGACCATCACTGGGGCGTACATAGGCATCACGTTCGATCTGTTGGGCGCTAGCCGCATAGCTATTTTCAACAACAACTCGATAGCTACTTTGGGCTGGTGGAGTTGTGGGGGCAGATGATAGAGGGGCTGCATATTTCACAGCCGTGTTACTACGAGGTGCAACATATTCAGGCACGGGAGCAGGTGTTGTTGGTGCTACTGAGGCATTCCGTGATGGCTTGGGAGAAGAAGCGTTAGAGCTAGTAGTACGGCTAGGTGCAGGCTCACTATAGGACCGTGTAGGTACAGGTTCGCTCCTATTAGCAGGTGTAGGTGCAGGTGTATAACTCCTCTCCAAAGGCGCTAAAGCTGGTGGCAATGGTGCAACCGATAGGGCAGGGAAGTTTGTAGATGGTACTGTTCGCAATGGCACACTTGGCACAAAAGCGCTATTGGGGGCAAAGACCGATGAGTTTTTAGTTAAGGTACTATTTTTGGTTTTATTGACGAAAGTAGGATCAGGAATCGCTTTACTATTTTTAGCGAGGCTATCGACATTAACTTGAGTTTTATCCCCCGCAAAAGGCACAAAGGATAAGTCATTAGATTTCTGCGGATTTTGCAGATTAATATCCTTGCCCAAATCTTCATTGCTGCTGCTAGTTTGGGCTGCTTTGGTTTTTTGATCTGGTTTAAATAGTTTCATCACCCCCGAAGGATCGACCATCAAATAACCGATCGCTGCACTAGAGCAGAGCAGTAATAATAGTGAAATTATCCCCACAGGATTCATCAAACTGCGGAGAGCACTCTTTTCGGCTGGTGGAGAAGGATATGGATATTCTTGATTAACTGAGTCTTGATAATTATCTGCGTAGTTATTGGCGTAATCATTGGCGAAACTTTGCAGAATTTCATCATCATCAGGGGCAGGAACCTGTGCCATCGTTGGTGCAATATTGGGGGCATCACTTGGTGAATTTATGCCCATTGCTACATCACCATAACCATGCAAACTTTGCGCGTAAGCAACGGCTCTGTCTAAATCTGCATTAATATCACTATGACTAGGTTTATCTACGCTATCAAGATCTAGTCCTTTATATTGGTGAAGCTCTGCGCTTGCAATATTGACCGCATCGGCCGTAGGTACATTTGCACCTATTGACGGCATCACAGGCATTTGAATCGTGCGGCGATCGCTATTGATATCAATGGGAGGCGTAAGGGGAGACAAGGCCTCCGATAAACTGGGCGATGTCCAGATGGATTGAGTAGATACAGCGCGAGGTCTAAAAGGATTGAGATAGGAAATGGTTTGACCATTCTCTTGCCAATGGCGATAGCGATCTAGCTCATCATTGAGGCTCGCATCCAAACCAGCCAACGCTGTTTGCAAGACTGATGATTGAGCGATCGCAGGTAAAAAATCAGTCTCTGCGTCAGTGACCCTTGGGTTAGTTTGAGAAATTTTGGGTGAAATGGTTGGGGAGATGGTAGGACTCAATGTTTGCATAATTCTTTACCTCAGGCAGTAACGGCGGGTTGAGCTAGGTAAATGTCTCGGATATCTTCGGGCAGAGCATCTTCTAGAGCTTGATAGGCTCTGAATAGAAGTTGTTTTACATCGCTAGCAGAAATGCTTTCGCCCTCAGCATGTAAGTAGGCGGCGATGCGTGTATGGCTCCATTGAAAAGTTTGAGATAACAATAGTACCAGACGCAGGTTGCCTGCCATTTGATTTAGGGCTTGATTAAGGTAGCACCAAAATACAGGGGGGGTATCCTTGAGGGAATATTGAATTTCTTCAACGGGAGGTACTTCGGCACGATTAATCATCATCGCGGCAATATTGATTAGCCAACTTTGCAAGGATAGGCGTGGCGTTGTCACCCGCAGGTCTAGCACTCGCATTTCGTGGTAGATATATTCCCAAGTTTTGACAAATAAATAGTCTGATTGCACTGGCGATCGCGTTGCCGTGCCAATCAGGGTATACAGCACTTGTCCATAGCGACAAAAAATCGCTGCAAAATATTGACCCTCTTCAGGATGCCTTTGAAATAGTGTCACGAGATCGCGATCGCTTTTCTGGAAAAGCGCCTGAATCTTAGGGTGATGAATTTCGGGAAGGGGGGGAAGCTGCACGGTCACGGCTATTGCTAGCTCACTTTATAGGTTTTCATTTTTGATGCACACATACTAGCAGCAAAGTATGATAATGCAACCCGTAGTTCGTACTAAATAATTTCAGAGGGAGATCTTGGCATCTCGTGCTGGAAAGTAGGCTTTATGATTTACCGTAGCTTAACTGACATTAATATTTACGATTCCCCAACGCTCGATCGCCTTGCAACACAGATGGCAAAGGGTAGATATTTACAGGTATTAGAGTCTGAGCCAAATTTTCTAAAAATCCAGCTACTCGAAGATGACTATGAAGGGTTGCTCGATCGCCAAGATTTAGACAAGTTAGCGCCAAGCGATCGCCAAAGTTTTATTGATCATTTACCACCAGCATTAAGTGCTGCCGAAATAGGCGATCGCTTGCCGCAAGTAATTGCTTTTATCCAACAAGCAATGGCAACACCGAATGAATATCTCTGGGGTGGGACAGTTGCGCCAAATTATGATTGTTCTGGACTAATGCAAGCTGCCTTTGCTTCGGTTGGTATTTTGATTCCCCGTGATGCTTATCAACAGGAAGCCTTTGGTGAACCCGTCTCTCTAGATGAGTTGCAAATCGGTGATCTGATTTTCTTTGGCACACCTCTTAAGGCGACCCATGTGGGCATATATATTGGCGATCGCGCCTATATCCATAGCTCTGGCAAAGAACATGGACATAATGGTATTGCTATCAGTGAACTCTCAGGCTCAGATCAGGTTTCACAATGGTATGCCAGCCAGTTACGTGGTGCAGCAAGAATTACCCATAACCAAAAATACGCCATGATGCGCTCTCCTCTTTAATCTCTGTGAAAGTAAAGCGCGATCACGTATCGATATATTTTAATTAGTCAAGAATTGCTCTGTGTTATTTTTAAGTTATGCCAACGATTTTAAGGATTGGTTCGTATCGTTTTTATTTTTACAGTCACGAACCAAATGAACCACCACATATTCATATTGATCGCGATAACTTGACAGCTAAGTTTTGGTTGCAATCAGTTAGCCTAGCTCAAAATATTGGATTTCCCGCTAAAGAGTTAAGGAAACTGCAATCTATGGTGGTCGAAAATCAAACACAATTACTTGAGGCTTGGTATGAGTACTTTGGCGATTAAGACGGATGAGAGAGTTAAGAATGTTAGCTTTACTGAAGATACGATCAGTGTTGATTTGATGGATGGGCGGACGATTGTAGTTCCGTTAGTGTGGTATCCGAGGTTATTGAATGGAACTAGTGAGCAGCTTGCTAATTGGGAAGTCTGCGGTGGTGGCTATGGTATTCACTGGGAAGATCTTGATGAGGATTTGAGTACTGAAGGTATGTTACGTGGTGCGCCTGCTCCAAGAAAATCAAAAGCAATTAGTTAAGGCGATCGCCTCTTTAATCTCGGCGAAAGTAAAGGGCGATCGCAAGTGGAGCTAATCAAATCATCACTTTCAATCTCAAAGATTTTCCGCAGTCTGTCCTTGATATCTATGAGATTGAGGCTTTACATCCTGATGATTTTATTGCGAATATGAGTGATCTCTATCCGTTTAAGGTTTTCAATTAAAACCCTATGCTCGTCTTGACATACAGCGATGACGGTAGTATCTTTCGCTCCTTTTAAAGATTCTGAATAGATTGTAGAAGCATCATACCCTTCATCTTGTAAAAGATGAGCAAGTTCTATGGGTAGATTTTCATCTATTTTAAATTTCATGCTGTCGCTGGGGATGGCAATAATACAATCTGCTCGCGGGCTAATTCAGCAGCATAGTTGATTGCGGCAAAAATATCTGCGGATGTGAGAGTGGGGTAACTTTGTAAAATTTCTGCTTCGCTGACTCTTGCCGCTAGGTTATCGAGAATGACTGATACCATAATTCTTGTGCCTTTAATACAGGCTCTACCATGACAGACAGATAAATCTGTAGTGATGCGATCTTGCCACGCCATATACATTTGCTCAGCTTTACAACTTTTATCTATTGCTATTTTATGTCAGTTTCCATAAATTGAGCGCTATTCTAAGCAAAAGCGCGATCGCCTCTTTAATCTCGTTGCAAGTAAATGGCTATCGCACTTATCTAAAAAAACATAGCGGCTTTCAATTTACTCAAGCTTTTGAGAGATGGCACGAAACAGAGCTACTGCCTCGTCATCATCCTTAGTCGTCATCGTCCACGAACCTGTACTCGTCTTAACAATCACAACATTTTTCTGAGGATTGATGTAGATATATTGTCCCCAAATGCCCACAGCTAGATAATCACCTGTAGAGCCTGTAGGAATCCACCATTGGTATTGATGACCCCAACTGCCATAATCTCTAGCATCAGTTGCTCCAACTTGCAGATGAGGACTATCAGGAACAATGGATTCTTTGATCCAATCCGCAGGTACCAGCTGCTTTCCATTAAAGTAGCCGTTATGTAGATAAAGTAATCCAAACTTGGCATAGTCGCGTAAAGTCGCGTTCAAACAGCAAAACGAAAGTTCAGTATTGTAATTGTCCGTAGACCAAAAGGCTTCAGATTCTGCACCTAGAGGTTCCCAAAGTTTAGTTTGTAAGTAGGCTGATACACTCTTTCCTGTCGCACGCTCTATCAGCATCCCCAATATTTGTGTATCTAGACTGATGTAGTGGAATTTCTTGCCTGATGGAGATTCGGAGGGAAAGTCCAAAGCAACTTTTTTAATAGGACGCATTTGCAAGAAAATCTGCGGAAGGAGGTTGTTAATATCGGAAGAATTATCTAAATAATCTTCACTGAACTTTACTCCAGATGACATTTGAAGAATATGTTTAATTGGGACATCTCGATATCCTGTTTGTGCAAGTTCTGGAAGATATTTAGTAATTGGATCGTTGACACTACTGATATATCTATCTGCGATCGCTATGCCCACTAGAGCAGATACAAAGGATTTAGCAACAGACCAAGAATTATTTTTAGCATTTTGAGTATTACCTTGAAAATATTTCTCATAAACAATCGTGTCATTTTTAACCACTAAAATTCCTGTTGTTCCCGAACGCTCTAGCATCTCTGTCATTTGGCAGTTTCGTCCATCAAAAAGATAGGATATTTCCAACTTTTGATAATTCTCATTAAGTTGAAGTGGTTTACTAGAGCGATGAATCCATTTGCTTGGAAAAATCTTATCCATACTTCGGAAGTTTTCTGCCCGTTTGTCGTCGTCCCATATTGTTAGCTTTGGGAAAAAGTAAAAACGGTAAGTGCAAATTCCCACAACACTTAAAAGAAGAAATACAAAGATAAAAAGCATAAATTTTTTCCCTTTTTGCAGCATTGGTTTATCCAGCAATTAAATATATTTAGTGCTGGATTTCATCTTAGGGATGCTGAGAAAAGAATGTATAGATGTTTTTTTTGCTTTAAAGCAAATCCTTGCAATAATTTTTGAGGTTTAGCTTTTTTTCAAATGCTGACGACGAGATCTTCCAACCCTAAGCCGACTGAGCGTGGATTGAGTTATTCCTAAAAATGATGCTATATGACCAAGCTTTAGTCTTTGTTCGATATCTGGATATTGCTGAATCAAGCTGTCATAACGTTCAGAAGCTGATTGGGCTAGTAAAGATACTAAACGCTCTTGTATTTCAAGATAGTAACCTTCTACTACAGAGTAAAACAACTTATTCCAAACAGGATCTTTTCTGTTGAGATACTGCAAATTCTCATAACTTATGGAGAGAAGATGACAATCAGATAGAGTAAAAAGACTTTCTACACTAGGCTGTCGATGAATAAAACTAAAATGTGAATTGACAAAATCATTCTCAAAAGCAAACCAAGGAATAATTTCTTTGCCGTTGCTGTAATGAATACAGATTACAGTTCCTTCTAAAATAAAATAAACATGGTTGGAAATTTTACCATGCTCTAATAAAAAGCAATCTTTAGGAAGTTTTTCATACTCACAGACCCTTTGCAGATCGATCTTTTGCTCAAGGGTTAGAGGAATAATTTGATTAAATTTCTGAATTAGTCTTGTATTCAATTTCCAATAAGAGATTATTGAAACAACGATGTTTGTGGGTTTTGATGAATAGAGTTATTTGTGAAAATCTACGCAATAAACTTTATTCTCATTATATAGTGATCGATTCTTATTACAGTTATTCAAGGAGCGATCGCCTTTACTGCACTTATTCAAATAGCGATTTAGCGACTATCTCATAAGCCATGCATTTGTTTTGCATCATTTAAAGCGATCATCGCGGTTTTACTTCCATCAAATAGTGATCGCCTTATGACGTGGTTATTGGAAAGGTATTGTCCCAAACCATTCAAGACAGTTATGTTAATCTAGCAATATGTTACTGGTGCTGTAAAACTATGAAACTACAAATTCAAGGTATTAAATCAGGGCAAACGATTAAACTGTTAGATATAGTTAATATTCCTGATGGAACAGTATTTCTAGAAATTGAAGCAGACAAACCCATCGATAAAAGCGCAAGACTAGCAAGACTAAACGGTGTATTCGGTGCATGGCGTAACCAGCCCGACATCGATCTAATATTTGCTGATATTGATACACAACGCCATCAAGACTATGGCAGAAATATTGACTCTTTCGACTTCTAATTATCCATGTATTTACTCGACACAAACATATGCATCGCACTGCTCAAAGGTAATTCTCCCGTTGTTTCGTCCTTTAATGCCTGTGCTGATGAATGCTATATTTCCACAATTAATGTTGCTGAACTTTATAAGGGAGTTTACTGCTCACAGCGAGTAGAACAGAACCTTGCTTCACTTGAACTTTTTCTCAAAGATATGCCAATTATCAGTTTCGATCTATTGGCAGCTAAAGAATTTGGCAAAATCCAATCAGAACTTAGACAAATCGGTAAACCCACCGGTGAATTAGATGCCATGATTGCTGCTGTAGCGAGATCTCGTCATGATAAGGTAGTTACGAATAACACAAAGGATTTTATCAATATTTCTGGATTAGGGTTAGAAAATTGGATCGTTTAGCGATCTCCTTGTGATGTGGTTATTTGAGAAGTGATCGCCTTTAACTCAAGCAAAATATCTACCTCTAATAACAACTATATACCCCCTATAATAGGTAGATGTTCTTAGACTTAAAACCTATGCTGAAAGAACTTTTTGGCGGTAAAACACCCGAACAGGTTTTGCTATATCTTGAAAATTATGAAGAAGGCTACGGCAAAGCGATCGCCGATACCTTTGAGATATCCTTGAGTTCAGTACAGAAACAACTGCAAAAATTTGAAGACTCAGGCTTATTAGTTAGTCGATTAGTGGGCAAAACTCACCTCTATACATGGAACCCGCGATCGCCCTTTGTAGATCCAGTTAGAAACCTATTAGCCCAACGCCTCAAAGTCACACCACCCGAAGAAATCAAAGCCTACTACCATAGATTGAGATCGCAATCATACAGTGATGTTTTTTCTGCAATTGCCTGAGTCATTAGGTTTACTCCTGTGATCGCTCATCTCAATTTATTTTAATCTTACAATTAACTATAAGCGATCGCCGTTACTGCCCTGATTTGCATAGGGATTTAGCAAACATCTCATAAAGCGATCGCCCTTCTAATCATGATTTTACTTTTAGCAAATAGCGATCGCTTTATGTTGTGAAAAGAGATGTTTTGCTTTGCAAAACATCTCTTTAAAGTTTAGGCAAGTAACTGCTTAGCGCGATCGCTAATTGCCTGAGCATTCATTCCATTAAAATCAAACAACTGACCAGCCGAAGCGGTAGTTTCGCCGCGCTTCCATGAGAAGACATCGCGCTTACTGTTGCTACGGAGCATCACAGGCTCCAGCATTGCCGAAGCACCACCAACAACACCAATCAAGGCATCACCACCAAATAGTGCCTCAAAATCAGCATCACTAAGGAACTTGCCATCTGGCTCAGAGCAAGTATCCCAAGCCACATCCGTTGACCGATAGAGGCGACGGGGGCTAACAATGGAAACAATCTTAGAACCGATACCTTGCTCGGCAAGTTTTTGCGCTGCTTCATATACAGGCAATAGCATCATGTCGCCGATAACAGCAAAAACCACCTTCTTGCTACCTGCAATTTCTTGCAAAGCGATCGCGCCATCTTCGAGAGCTTGGCGATTTTGCTCGAAGGTAGTACGGATAGGTAGAGGTGACTTACTGGCGGTAATGACCACACCTTTATTGACCGCCTTTAAAGCCCAGTCATAACAAACTTGAATGCTATTGGCATCAAGAGGAAAGAGAGGGAAGATATTGCCATTACGCATCATCGATGCAAAATATCCTTCGATTTCAGGACGTTGGTGTGTCCAGCCATTGCGACCTTGTTCCAAAGCACCTGCGGTAAATAAACACACAGTTGCAGGAGTGGGACGACGCAGCTCTGCCATAGCCTGAGTCACGGTTTGCCAAATGGGAAGTCCATTAATTGCAAAGGATTCATAGGAACACCAGAGAGTGCGGCTACCAAATAGCGCTAAACCAACTGCTAAACCAGCACAGGCATCTTCATTGAGAGGTTCATAAACCTGTCCACCGGGGGCTTGGTTATAGAGATCATCGGTAGTAGGGTGATTGATTTTCAACGCTTGGTTGATGTTCGCAATACCCGAAGCTTCGTTTCCATCAGCATTGGTGACGATGAAGCGCTTATCGGTTTGTCCAACATAGCCAACTAGGCGACCCATTGCGGTTGTCGCAATCTTCGCTTCTCCACCAACGGCATATTCTTCTAAGGGCAATGTTCCCAAATCAGTTAGAGGGAGTACGGATTCAGTAACAGCAGTTTTAGAAGAAGAACCACCACCAGCCCATTGCAAGTTAGTGCTGACGGTTTGCCATGCTTCAGGATTGAGAGCGCGAGATTTTAAACCAGCAACAACATCGGGATTATCGAGGGTGTGATGAGCATAGAGGTTATGGGATTTTGCGCCACGAGCGTGAACACCTGCACCCTTAAGTTGTTTGATGATAAATACAGTCAGCTTTCCACCAAAGGCAAGTTTCGCAGCTTGATCTGCACCGACGAGAACTGCTTCGGTAAAAGCAAGACGTTGTTTCAAAGAGAAGGCAGTACTATCGACGTAAGTACCTGTTTGATTTTGATCGTCAAAATCCTTAGCATCAACCAGAATTACTTCATCGAAGCCATTTCCTTTCCAGAAGGCGATCATCTCGGCATTAGTTTTGGTGGAAACCATGCTGTGATGCTCTTGGCTATAGCCGTTCCATACCAAAATCGGTACAAAATTAGTAACTTCAGGATAGGCAGTATGGAAATGGGCGATCGAGCTAATGGGATAGGGTTCACCTAGTCCACCATCACCGATTGTGACAGGGAATAGTTTATCGCGATGCAACAACGCACCTGCCATCGCAAAATGCTGTCCTTGTCCTAGAGGACCCGCAGGTGCAAGAATTCCGGGGATGTAGCCCGACAAGTGACCGAGTAAGCCATGTTTTTCACGATAGCGATCGCGCATTTGAGCAACAGTATTAATTCCCATATCTTCGAGGGAGCGATCTAAAAACATCGCACTGTAATAACCGGGAGCATGGTGTCCTACTTCTGTTGGCATATTCTTATGACCGAGCATATAGAATGCAGCCACAGCTTCAGCACTGCTGGCAAATCCTCCGGGGTGTCCTGAGGCTTTGCTACCAGTAATTTGTAAGGTGAGATAGCGCAAAGCATCAGCAGCTAATAATGTTTGAAAAACCGATGCACGATCGCGGGGATCGGTAACACCAGATTTATCAGGACTGAGGACAGGAATCCGTCCGAGTTCGTCGAACCCCTCCAACGGTTCGCCAAAGTACTGAATGCCTTCGCGAAAGTCATCTTTGAAGGCGGGAGTGGCTGCGTCTGTGGTGTTAGGGGTTGCGACCATAAATTTTGTGACCTTAATTTGTCCAGAATAGAAATTTAGCTATGCGATCAGTAGAGGTTAAGAAATGTTGAAATTTTCTCTACGAGTCATTTTAGTATGTACTGGTGACAGAGCATGTATTCATCAATAAATGGAAGATTCGGCAAGCCAGTCTCAACTAGCACAAAAATTAGCTGTGGTGCGCCAGCGATCGCAGTTAAAAGCAGCGCAAAATTGGTTAACGGATATCGGCATTCCGATAGATGCTTGCCAGATCTTCTTGTCCAATAGCTCTGCTGCAAAACATCTAGAGCAATGGCTGAGCCAGTCTTTCCCTTGGCAATATGGACAAATTGATTGGCAAAGTGTCCCTGAAAGTATTTGTTTAAATTGGCATAGTCATGATGTGGTTTCAGCTTTTCAGCAGCTTTGTCAAACTAAGCAATTGATTAATCCCAATGTCAACATCCTCTGGTATTCCGCCCATCAGCCCACTTTAGAAATGCCATTACAACTGGTTAAGGATGCGATCGCGGAAATTGTGGCGCAAGATTGGGATACATGGATCTTTGAACCCGTTACTGGTTGGTGTATTGAGTTCTACCACGAAGGGACAATATGTTACGGTACATCCCCCCAAAGATAAAAGGCAGCGCGAAGCGCTGCCTTTTATCTTTGGTTAGTCCAGATAAATTTCCAAAAAGCTTGCAAGGAAAGCTTTTTGGAAATTTATCTGGATTTTAAGTAAGCATAAATCGCTGTCCTGATCAAAAATTCAAACCAAATATTGCAAAAAATTTACATCAGCTATGTTATATTAACAAATGCGGCAGCTTGGCTCAGGTGGTTAGAGCGACGGTCTCATAATCCGTAGGTCCCGGGTTCAAATCCCGGAGCTGCTATAATCTCGAAAAACATCGGTAGTGTATGCACTGCCGATGTTTTTCGTTCATGATAGTATGTAGACAATTTACTCCCTAACGCAAAGGACAGGATTATGGGATTACTCGATCGCATTGGTATGGTGGTCAAGTCCAATGTAAATGCAATGGTTACGGCTGCTGAAGATCCAGAAAAAATTCTGGAGCAATCAATCATTGATATGCAAGAAGATTTGGTGCAATTGCGCCAAGCTGTCGCGCAATCAATGGCTGCCCTCAAGCGCCAAGAGCAACAATATAATCAAAGTGCAACTCAAGCCCAAGAATGGGAAAAACGGGCAATGCTAGCTCTCCAAAAGGGAGATGAAAACCTAGCAAGGGAAGCTCTCAGTCGCAAGAAAACCCATGCGGATGCGGCGGCAACTTTAAAGGTTGGTTTAGATCAACAAACAACTCAAGTAGATACTCTCAAGAAAAATCTGATTGCGATCGAAGGCAAGATTTCTGAGGCGAAAACCAAGAAAGAAATGCTTAAGGCAAGATTGCAATCGGCTAAGGCTCAAGAAAATCTCAACAATATGTTGGGCAAGGTCAATACCAACTCTGCTGCGGCGACCTTTGAGCGCATGGAAGAGCGTGTATTAATGGCAGAAGCTAAGGCAAGTGCTAGCTCTGAACTGGGTATGGACAATCTAGAATCACAGTTTGCTCAGCTAGAAGCTGGTAGTGGTGTCGATGATGAACTCGCCGCCCTCAAGGCAAAGATGATTTCTAGTAGTCCTACACCTCAAGGCGCATTACCTCCATCGGATGCGGCAAGACCAAGTGTTGGTGCAGCGATCGATGCTGAGTTAGAAGCTCTTCGTCGGCAAATGGGTAACTAACCTAAACAAAAAAGAAGCGGTGCAAAGCACCGCTTCTTTTTTGTCTCAAGTAAAAATTTTGCCCCAGTTATTAGTTTTGTAAGCTATGATTAATCTAACGGTCGATAGATAGGCTGAGATTTACAACTTCTGTATGTACAATTTCTACTTCATCTAATCGCAGTTAACGCAATTGGGATCGTAAGGGTTTCGACGTGTTAGTAGAAGCTATCCCTTGATGCAGGTCGAGAGCGGACTATCTCTCGTAAATCAATGGTTCAAACAAGTACATGCGAACAACATTGTATCTTTCTCTCGTAAAGCAGCTCCAGTAGCAGCCTAAGAACCAAACTTTTCGGTTTCGAGGAGTGGTGTATGACTCCGTTAAATGCCCCACTCAACCAATCAACGGATGCTGTGAATAGCTTTCTCTGGTAGGCTTTTCGCTTAAGACTTTATCAGTGCATCTCCCATTGCTAGAGATAAATAGCAGTTCCCTCCAAGAGGATTAGATTGGATAAACCTGTGAATGACTGGGAGGTTAGGCGCTAGTGCGGACGGCAGTTCGACTCTGCCCGATTCCATTAACCTAAACAAAAAAGGCACTTGCTTAGCAAGTGCCTTTTTTGTTTCATAGCCTCTACAGATGTAACGCATAGTTATAAAAATCTTTGTCCTTGATGTATCCAAGCGATTCGTATAGAGACTGCGCTGCAATATTAGAAATTTGCGTTTCTAAAACAAGTCGGACTGCTCCTGTTTCCCGTGCAAATTGCTCAGCCGCATTCATCAACAATTTGGCAACTCCCTGCTTTCGGTAAGGTTCGTCTACAAATAAATCATTCAAAATCCAAACACGCTTCATCGACACTGAGGAGAAGCTGGGATACAGTTGGGTGAATCCAACCACATGTCCCCCTTCACTCGCTATAAAGATAGTAGAATCTTGAGCCTGTAACCTGTCCTGAAGGAAGTTTTTAGCAGCATTGAGATCTGAAGGCTGATTGTAAAAAACGCGATATTGGTCAAATAATCTAGAAACTTCGTCAAGATGCTCAAGACTAGCTAGAGTAACCTGCATCTGTATCTCCTCAAAACTCACATTAGCCTAAATTTATAGCAAATTGCTATGGAACATTTTAAGGATAAGTAAAGAAGTGCGTAAACAAGCATTTACAAATTCTCAATATCTAAAGCAGTTAATTATTGTATTTAGCCTACCTGCACTTGTTGGTATGAGCTTTGTACAGATGATCCCTACTTGGGAAATAGTCAAGCCGATCGCTGTATTGATATTTTTAATTATGGTTATAGGGTTTGCGTTCAGGTGGCGATCGCAGACTGCCCGTAACCAGAGAGTTATCTTATTTCGCCCATTTATCTTTTTTCCATTTTTAGCAATTTTTACTCTAGCCGTACCATTTTTTTTGTTGGTCAACTTAGCGATCGCCTATCTGGATTACCATCCCGTCGCCACATACCAATTTCAAGACTTACCCACAACTCTGTACATTTACGAAAATACTTGTTTTCCCCCTGATAGTCGGACTGAATGTGATTATTACTCCACTGAGATCCGACGTAGGGTGTGGATTTTGCCAGTTACGACGACCTTACTCTCTTGTCCTTGCTTTTTGGAGAAGCCAATTCTCCGAGGTGATATCGCAACTTTTCCGATTGAGTCAAGCCGCGACAAATCCAAAGTTGCAGTCTCTATAGATATGAGGTATGGCAAAGTAGTAATACCAATTCACAAAAGTGTGACTACACCTTTGTGAATTAAAAAACAAACCCAGTAAGGATTTTAAAAATACAAAATGGCTACGCATTTTGTATTTTGGGATCAAGGTAGCTGATTAGAGATGAGGTGATCTTAATGCTGCAATCAGACTTAAAGCAAAATTTGCAAGGCGATCGCTCTAATACTCTCGTTGGCAATCAACCTATTAATCAATATGAACAAGATTTTTACGCTTGGACACAAGAGCAATCTGAATTATTACGTTGGGGACAATGGCAGGGGCTAGATATTGAAAATTTGGTAGAGGAGATTTTATCTTTGGGTAGGCTGCAAAAGCAGGAACTCCGCAATCGTTTAGGAATTTTAATTGGGCATTTATTAAAGTGGGACTATCAACCAGAATTGCGTAGTAAAAGTTGGCGAGCCACTATTCGTGAACAACGGGATGAGATTTTAGAAATTTTGCAAGAGAATCCCAGCTTAAAGCCTTACCTTGATGAAGCGGTTCAAAAGGGATTTCGCCAAGGGATTAACTTAGTTTTAAAAGAAACGCCCCTTGATCTGCATGACTTACCTTCAGAATGTCCCTATGCGATCGCCCAAATTCTCGATCTGCAATTCCCATTTGAATAATCTATATAGAAATCTTGGAAGCGCACCCCTTTGGGGTGCGCTTCCAAACCAATCAGAGCATTTAGTGCGAAGCATGACAATTTCTTCCCTATTCCTTAAGGAGTGTCTTGTCACAGTTTAGGCAAATTCAAAAAATTTAAAATAAATTTAATTAATTAATAAAAACCTGAAAATCCTTGCTAAACATTGCGATCGCTCTATTACAAGTATCAGAAAAGCCTGTTAATTTTGCGGGGTTGGCTTCTTGACGTTTATAGGAACTTTGCGTCAAACTGTCTAGTAACTCAATAGCTAGAACCAGCATGGAAACTCTGGAATTCATTATTTACCCAGATGGTCGGGTCGAAGAGCGTGTGACAGGCATTGTCGGTTCTAGTTGTGCTGAGGTGACAGCAGCGATCGAAGCAAAACTAGGGATAGTCGCTCATCGAGAGTTAACTTCCGAAAATTTTGCTCAGCAGCAACTTACATCTCAGTCGGCTACGCAACTCGATCGCGTGTCAGACATGGACGCTTCTAGATTTAGTCAATGGTAATAAAGCCCTGAAAATCCAAGTTTTCACCAGATTAAACAAAAAAATTTAAAAATCTCGTCCATTTGCCCATTAGATCGAAGTCAGGATAAACCCTATGTCACATTTTAGCCAAGTAAAAACCCAAATCCGTAGTTTAGAACCGCTTCAAAAGGCTCTAACTGATTTAGGAGTCAACTGGAAATCTGGAGCATCGCCCATGCGCGGTCATCAAGGTGCAACAACCGAGGCTGAAGTGGTAATTGCCCAAGACAATGGTTATGATGTTGGCTTTCAGTGGAATGGCTCTGAATATGCCCTAGTCGCTGATATGCAGTTTTGGCAACAACCTTGGACTGTGGAAAGCTTCTTGCAAAAGGTCACTCAGCGTTATGCGATCGCCACAGTGATGAGCGAATCGAGCAACCAAGGATTTGCTCTCGCTGAGCAGCAAGTACGTGAAGATGGCTCAGTACGTTTAGTTCTCCAGCGTTGGAATGGATAATTTGCCTATTCATACAGCAGAACCATTATCCACGGGTTTAGAGCCAGATATTAGTGATCGCTCTGGCTTTGAACCCGAACTGGGTGGTGAGTTGCGACAAAATGCAGTATTTGTCGATGAAACTGTATGTATTGGTTGTGGACATTGCGCCCATACAGCTAGTAGCACCTTCTTTTTAGAGCAAGAATATGGACGCGCAAGGGTAATTGCCCAAGATGGCGATGAAGAAGATTTGGTACAGGAAGCGATCGATACTTGCCCCGTAGACTGTATTGCTTGGGTTAGCTACAACGACCTCAACAAGCTTGAAGAAGCTAGAAAACATCAAACCATCAGAAATTTAGGAATCATTGGTGATGGTTCAGCCTTAAGACGCTCCATTAACCAATAAAAAAGAGGAGATGCTTTGCATCTCCTCTTTTTTATTTAGTAACGGTTACGACCGCCGCCACCTGAAGGACGACCACCGCCGCCTTTGAAGCCGCCTCTGCCACCACCAAAGGAGTCAGAACTTTCACGAGGCTTAGCTTTGTTCACTTTGAGTGAACGACCCATCCATTCTGCTTCATCGAGTGCTTCGATCGCCGCATCTTCTTCTTTTTCATCAGTCATTTCCACAAAAGCGAAACCGCGTGGGCGACCAGATTCGCGATCAATGGGTAAATGAACACGAGTGATTTTGCCATATTCTGCAAATACGGCTTTTAAATCATCTTCTGTAACCTCATAAGAGAGGTTACCAACATAAATAGACATAATACTTGCTTCAACAATCAGATATGTGTAGAGATAGAGATTTCGGAAAGAAGCCTGCCACGATGAAACAGAAGACGACTGTCAATACTGAAACTAAACATGCGATCTAGAAATACTCATCCGCACATATTCTAGCGCAGTCATCTTCAATTATTCGATTATCTTGAAAATATTTACGCTAAATGATTTGAGTATCTGAATTAAAGACATTAATTACGGCATAAGTTTTGGTTAGAAGTATTATGCACAATTAATTTTACTAAATTTGTTAGGATACTTAGCCTAGTAGGATTTTAATCTCTATAACTTTCAATAAAAGCGTGTTGTGTGATACCTTTTTATATAAATTAAAATAAATTTAGTTTGGAGATACTTTGCGATCGCTTATTTAGTTCCAAAAAGTATCAAAAAAGGAAAATAATCTGTAGGTTGTCATCTGTCTTAAGGAAACTATTAGAGATTATTAGATCCTTGAAGATTATTAATAGTTTTATCTCACTAACAGCAAAAAGCAGCACTTTGTGCTGCTTTTTGCTGTGAATAATAAATATTTATTTGTTGGAAATAGTAACTTTTACAGCTTGTGTACTTGCATCTGCTTCTGCATCGCCTGATAATACTTTGCCAAGTAGATTCGCAATCAAAGTATCGATCGCATATTTGCCACCACCATAAATGACAAAGAAAGCAAAGGATGTAGCATAAATCGAGGATAGCTCAATTGATGGAATTGAAAATCCACCAACCAAAATATGGTGATAGGTTGCTACTAGCATTGTTACAAACAGCCCTAAAGCCGCAGGTCTAGTCAAAAAACCTAAAGCTAACAAGGGTGAGGCAACAACTTCAGTAATAGCAGCACAGTAGGCAAAAAAGATCGGAAATGGTAGACCGATTACTTCTACATAGGCTTCGGCAAAACCAGAAATATCTGCTAGTTTATCGAATCCGTTATGGATCATGAC